>DASWBC010000245.1:0-3052 GCA_036390815.1 Gemmatimonadaceae bacterium | reverse complement strand
TTGGCGCGCCGCTGATTTCGGCAGGGACATTAACCGTCGCGCGTAAGTTGTTGTCGCCGTTGCGGAAACAAACCCTCCGGCGGTAAATTGTCTCAGTGACTGTTGCTCCTCAATGCATGGGGCACCCGCGCGACTCGCGGGACCCGGACACATGAATGGAGGAGCGCTGATTTGCCCCAAATAGGAACTCATAACGCGGCCCTGTAGCACGACCGCGCGGACTTTTTTTGAACCGTCCTTCACTTCACTCGCCGAGTCGCCGAGAGATGGGTTGAGACGGACACAATGAAAAGAGAAATCCTCATAAACGCGGCTCCGCGCGAAACGCGGATCGCGATTCTGGAGGACGGGAAGCTCGTTGAGCTTCTAGCCGATCGTCCAGACAACCGACGCATGGTCGGTGACATCTATTTGGGCCGGGTTGACGCGGTACTCCCCGGAATTCAGGCCGCCTTCGTCGACATTGGTACCGAGAAGAGCGCCTTCCTCCACGCCTCCGATCTCGTCAGGGAAACCGCCGACGAAGCGGAAGACGAGGACGAGGACGAAGAAGAAGACGACGACGAGAGAGAAGAGCCGGCTGAGAAGAAGAACGGCAACGGCCACTCGAACAACGGGCGCCGGGCGAAAGCCCCTCTGATTCAGGAAGCTCTGAAGCGCGGCCAGGAGATTCTGGTCCAGATCTCCAAGGAGCCGATCTCGACCAAAGGCCCGCGTGTTACGGCCCAGATATCACTCGCCGGTCGATTCCTGGTTTACATCCCGGATTCATCGAAGGTGGGCGTGAGTCGGAAGATCGGATCGTCGCCCGAGCGGGCGCGACTCAAGGAACAGGTCCAGAGTATTCTTCCCGACAAGTCAGGCGGGGTGATCGTCCGGACTGTAAGCGAAGACGTCACGCCCGAGATGCTTCAGCGTGAGCTGAACAGCCTGATGTCGCAATGGAAGAAGATCAACCGGAAGACGCACTTCCAAAAAGCGCCATCTCTGGTCAATCGCGAGAGCGGTCTTACGCGCGGATTGGTCCGTGACATCTTCAGCGACAAGGTGGACAGCCTCGCCGTCGACTCGAAGCAGGTCTACAACGAGATCGTCGGATATCTGAAGGACATCGCGCCCGAGCTGATCGAGCGGGTGAAGCTCCACGAGTCGCAGGCTCCACTCTTCGACACCGCCGGAATCGAGTCGGAGATCCGGGACATCTTCAAGCGGCGCTGCGACCTTCCCTCCGGTGGATATCTGATCATCGAGCCAACCGAGGCACTCGTCTCGATCGATGTCAACTCGGGACGCTACACCGGCAAGAAGGACCCGGAGAAGACGGTTCTCAGAACCAACATGGAGGCGGCCCAGGAAGTCGCGCGCCAGCTCAGACTGCGCGACGTCGGCGGGATCATTGTATCCGATTTCATCGACATGGAGACCAAGGCCAACCGGGATCGCGTGCTTCAGGAGCTCAGGCAGCATCTCTCTCGCGATCGCGCGCGAACCAAGGCGTTCGCGGTAAGCGATCTCGGGCTGATCGAGATGACGCGTCAGCGGGTGCGCCAGAGCCACTATCAATCCTCGACGGAAGCATGCCCGACGTGCAACGGAACGGGACGCGTGCTGACACCCGAAACGATCGTCCGCCGGATGGAGCGCTCTGTGAAGCGCATGGCGGTCGAGGGGCGGCGCGACAATCTGCTGGTCAAGCTGCACCCGGACGTCGCGATGTACGTTCTCGAGCAGGAGCGAGATCTTGCGCAGAAGCTCCAGAAGGCCGCGAATTTTTCCTTGGAGTTCCGCGACGATCCGTTGCTCAAGCCTGACGAGTTCAAGCTGGTGGTGAAGGCGCAGGGCAGGGATGTCACGCAGCAGTACGCGATAGCCTGACTCCTTGCGTGATAGCCTGAGTCCTCTCGGGGGGACGGTGCAGTTGCACAGTCTCCAGTCCGATAGTTGCCAGCCAAGAGGGTTGACCTCCCCCCACGTGCTAACTAATTTCAAGGGCTGTAGCACATATCCTAAAAGCAACTCTGTCCATGACTTACGCAATCATCCGCACCGGCGGCAAACAGTTTCGCGCCGAGGCCGGAAAAACAATCAGAATTCCGACCCTGCCCGGCGACGCCGGCTCCAAGGTCACGTTTGACGACGTCATCCTAGGCTCCGACGGCGACAAGACGCACATAGGCGCTCCGGGCCTCAAGGGTGCCCACGTTACGGGCGAAATCGTCAAGCACGGGCTCGACGACAAGATCGTCGTGTTCAAGGCAAAGCGCCGCAAAAACTACGCGAAAAAGCAGGGCCATCGGCAGAAGTTCACCGAGGTCCGCATCAAGGACATCGCCTTCGGCAAGAAGAGCGGGGGAGAGAAGTAATGGCTCACAAGAAAGGTGTAGGCTCATCGCGCAACGGGCGCGATAGCAATCCGCAGTACCGCGGCGTCAAGAAGTTCGGTGGTGAGAAGGTCGTCGCCGGCAACATCATCGTTCGCCAGTGCGGCACGAAATGGCATCCCGGGCGCAACGTCGGTCTGGGAACCGATTTCACGATCTACTCGTTGATCGACGGCGTTGTGAAGTTCGAGCACAAGAGCCGCACCCGCTACAAGGTCAGCGTCTATCCCGAAGTGGAGACGAGCGCGGCGTAAGCACTTCCGGCATTCCTGCGGCATTTCCGCGTCGGACTGCGACACCGCTCGGACATAGGCGACATAGGCAATGAAGCCCCGTGAGGGGCTTTTTTGTCGCCCTTCAGAATTCGGCGCGCTTCGGGTCGTTTCTCGCCCTCAGGTTATTGTTGCCATCGTGCGGCCGACGCGCCATACTGGAATGAAACGTCGGAGCCTGGCTCTGCGTACGATCCAGTGTAGCAACCCATTCAATGCGAGACCACGATGGCACTACTCGATAGACTGAAACAGGAGCTCGACCGCGCCGGCAAGGTGGCGCAGGACGCTTTCGATGATGGCAAGACCCGGCTCGAGGCCTTTCGCACTCGACAGCTGGCCGACAAGGCCGCGCAGGCGCTCGGGTACGCCGTCTATCGCTCGAAAAAGAGCGGCGGT
>DASWBC010000244.1:0-4253 GCA_036390815.1 Gemmatimonadaceae bacterium | reverse complement strand
GAGAATTCACGAAGCTCCTCGCCGACCGGCTGCGCGCGATGAGCCAGCTCTGGGTCGCGGAGGCGATCGATGGCAAGCTTCTGCGGGAGAATCGCGTCTACATCGCGCCGGGCGGGTATCACTTGACCGTTAGCGGCCAGCCGGGCAACGCGACGATCCGGCTCGACGAGTCACCAACGATGTGGGGCGTCAGGCCAGCGGCTGATCCGCTTTTTTTCTCGGTCGCCGCGACATTCGGACGCGCCGCGATCGGCGTCGTGCTCACGGGAATGGGTCGGGACGGCGCGGAAGGACTGCGGCGAATTCGGGACGCAGGGGGAAGGGCGATCGTGCAGGATCGAGAGAGCTCCATCATTTATGGAATGCCGCAGGCAGCGCTCGCGGCGGCGGGAGCCGACAATGTGGCCGCAGTGAAGGACATCGCGCCATTGATCAGAGATCTGTGCTCGGCCGCAGCCAGAGCCATTGGCGCATGATGAATCGTCGCATATCGTTCGCTGAGCCGTCCCGGCAGCGCTCTGGCAGCGCCGCGTCGCGCGTTCGGGTCTTCGATCGCTTACCAATCACAGGACCAAGCAGAATGAACGAGGAAGGGAATCACGATGCGTAGAATGCTGGTGACGGGTGCGGCCGGATTCATCGGCACCAACTTCGTCCATTTCTGGGCCGAGCATCATTCGGGTGACGCGATCGTCGGGCTCGACGCGCTGACATACGCGGGCAACCTGGCGAACCTCGAGCCCCTCGCGAACAACGATCGGTTCACGTTCGTAAAGGGCGATATCCGCGACTGCGACGCCATGCGCGACATCATCAAGCGCGAGGGAATCGACACCATCGTCCATTTCGCAGCGGAATCTCACGTAGATCGATCAATCCACGGGCCCGATCCCTTCAACGACACGAACATCAGGGGCACGCACGAGTTGCTGAAGGCGGCGCGGGCGGCCTGGACGGAGGACTGGTCGGGCGGCGCCCGACGGTTCCACCACATCTCGACGGATGAAGTTTACGGAAGCCTTGGTCCGACTGCGGCTCCGTTCACCGAGGACACGGCGTACGCCCCGAATTCGCCGTACGCCGCGAGCAAGGCCGCAGCGGATCACCTCGTTCGCGCCTACCACCACACGTACGGCGTGCCAGTGACGACGACGAACTGCTCAAACAATTACGGACCGTATCATTTTCCGGAGAAGCTGATTCCGCTCACGATCGTGAACGCGCTCGACGGAAAACCACTGCCCCTGTACGGCGACGGGCTCCAGATTCGCGATTGGCTTTACGTTCGCGACCACTGCCGGGGAATCGAGCGCGTGCTGGAGAAGGGCAGGGTGGGCGAGACGTACAACCTCGGTGGCAATTCGGAACGAAAGAATCACGACGTCGTAAAGGCGATCTGTGCGAGCATCAACAAGATTTTCGGAGCTGACGAAAAGGTTCGGGAACGGTTTCCCAAGTGCCCGGCCGCGCTCGGCGGCGATACCGCCGAGCTCATCGCTTTCGTGAAGGATCGCCCCGGACACGATCGCCGCTACGCGATCGATGCGATGAAGGCTACTCTGGAGACCGGTTACGGACCGTCGGAATCGTTCGACACCGGGCTGCTGAAGACCATCAAGTGGTATATCGCCAACGAGCAGTGGTGGCGCTCGGTCATGGATGGGAGCTACCGGGACTGGGTCGAGCTCCACTATTCCAACGGGCGGCGGACGACCAGGTAGCATTCATTAGAGTCGGCCCGACCGCACAATCCGGGTTGACACGCATTTCATCCCGCCCTACACTACGACGCTTATGGCCAAAACCGATCTTGCCAGCGGCCCTCGAGCGGGGCGTTATTCTGGTCCGCGCCGCTCATGGGTGTATTGGACCGTTGCCACACTTGTGTTGCTCGCCGGCTTCGCCGACCTCGCGCGTGGTGGCGAGACAGTTGCCCCGATTCTGCTCGTAATCGGGTACTGCGTGCTGATTCCGCTTGCCATTCTTCGGTGAAGGGTCAGGCTCAGTTTCTGCACCGGGCGAGTAGCTCAGTTGGTTAGAGCGCCTGCCTTACACGCAGGATGTCGGGGGTTCGAGTCCCTCCTCGCCCATCAAAGCAAAACAGGGGACCCACGGCTCGAGAGGTGGGTAAGAATGTTTACCGTCTTGGAGGTTAAACCATTGAAGGCAAGTCCACGTGTTTCCGGTCTCGTTCTCATAGCGCTCCTGGTAATCACGGCATCGTCCGCCCTCGCCCAGAGTAGCAGGACCGGCGAGCGAGTGATGATCCCCACGCTTCAGAGCTCGGACAAGACGCTGGGAGTCCAGGCTGCCGAAGCGATCCGCGACCAGCTGGGTAAGCAGACCAACATTCGCGAGGTGGTCGTTGTCCCAAAGGCCGACATCAATAACAGTCTCCAGTCATCGGGATACCCGACGACGGAAGCTCTGGCTCCTGGTGATGCCAAGGCGCTGGCGACCCTCGTTCGCGCTCCGCAGTATCTCGAGGGCACCGTCACCAAGACGCCCACGGGATACAAGATTGATTCGCGGCTCATCATCTCCCGCGACATGACCAAGGGTCAAGTTCTGCCGAGCGCCCAGGCTGCCAAGCTCGACGACGCGGCCAGCCAGGTTGCTCGGTCGATCAAGGATGCCCGCCGCCAGCTACCGGCTGAGGAGGCCTGCCATAACGCCATTGCGCAGGGCAAGAATCAGGAAGCGGTCGCGGCAGCACGCCAGGGTCTGGCCGGCTATCCGAACGCAAACATCGTTGCAGTCTGCCTTGCCGAGGCGTACAACAATCTCAAAGCGCCGGACTCGGTAGTCGCTGTCGCTGAGCGGGTTCGCGCCAGCGACCCGCGCAACATTCCCGCGCTGAAAATGCTCACTACGACTTACCGGGCCAGGATCGACTCGCCTCGGCCCGGGTCCGACCCGGCCCGTCTGAGCAGCGATACGACCGAGCTTCTGAAGGTGCTCGGCGCGCTCGCCGCGGCCGATCCCACGAACATCAAACTCATTCAGGACGTCATCAACGAGTACGCTCAGCTGCGGCACCCTGAGCAAGCCGTGCCGCTCGTGCGTGATCTTCTCCAGACCAATCCGGGTGATCCGCAGCTGCTCAACCTCGCGTGGCTGGTCTATCTGAACGCGAAGGACTATCAGGGCGCGATTGACGTTGGCACCGAGATGACGCGGGTAGATACAGCTACCGCGACGGCGGACTACTACACGCGACTAGCGGCAGCGTACAGCGCGCTGAACCAGCCGCAGAAGGCGTCTGAAGCGGCAAACATGGGCGCAAAGAAGTATCCGAATGACCCCAATCTGTCGCTCATCGGCGCGAATACGCTGTACAAGTCCGGACAGCTTCAGCTGGCGCTGGACGCGGCGAAGAAGGCCGTGGCGGCAAATCCAAAAAACCCGCAGGCTTACTACCTGTTGGCGAGCGTTCAGGGCGCGCTCAATCAGTACGACGAGGTCGTCAACACTCTGAACCAGGCCAAGACGAACGGCGCTGATCCGATGGCGCTCTCGCAGCTGGCACTCAAGCAGGGAAGCGATGCTTACAAGGCCGGAACGGCCTCGAAGGATCGCGCGGATTTCCAGCGCGCCATCAAGTTCCTGCAGCTCTCCGATCAGTTACAAAGCTCGGCGGATGCCAAGTTCCTGTTGGGGGCGAGCGCCTTCTCGCTCGGTCAGAGTGCGGTGAACGACGCCAATGAGAAGCGGAGCTGCGACCTGGCCCGCATGGCTCGCGATGCATTCAACCTCGCCTCCATCAACTTGCCGGCAGGCGGACAGAAGTATCCGAACGAGGCCGCTCAGCTCCTGACGGCGATTCCTCAGTTCACGCCCGCCGTCGACAATGAGGTGAAGCGCTTCTGTAAGTGACAGACTCTGACCCCGTGACCGGCCGGTGGGATAGCTCCTACCATGCGCCGGTCATGGTCGAAGAGGTGGTGGCGCTGCTCAAAGGCGCCAGGCAGGTACTCGATTGCACGTTGGGTGGGGGAGGGCACAGTGAAGCCCTCCTCGCCGCCGGTTCGTCGGTTGTAGCGATCGATCGGGACGAGGCGGCCATAACCGAAGCACGGAAGCGGCTGGCGCCGTACGAGGCGTCAGGCCGCTTTCTCGCTTTGAGGGGGAATTTCGGCGAAATCGACCGCATTCCGGAGCTCGCCGGGCGCACTTTCGACGGTATCCTCGCCGACCTCGGAGTTTCTTCCATGCAGATCGACGCGGACGAGCGAGGTTTCTCTTTTCGGCCT
>DASWBC010000243.1:0-7665 GCA_036390815.1 Gemmatimonadaceae bacterium | reverse complement strand
AGATAGAACTGCCGGTTTCTCTGCACGTCGCTCTCGGCGTACATCGAGATCCAGTTGGACGTTCCGGCTCCGGTGCTGATCGCCTTGAACCGGTTGGTGTGGGTGAGAATCCAGTTCGACCAGTGCCCCCCGGCGCTCCATCCGAGAACACCCATCTTGGTGCTGTCGACGATTCCCTGGGAGATCAGATAGTCGACGCCGGTCATGATGTCTTCGTACCCTTTCTGGAAATAATTGCCGACGATGTCCGTCTTGTGCTTCTCGCCGTAATTCGTCGAGCCGCGGTAGTTGGGCATCAATACCGCGTAGCCGGCGCCGGCATACGTCTGCGCGCCGTAGCCACCGTTGAAGCCGAGCACGTCGGCGGACGCAGGACCACCATGAATCGCGACGATCAGCGGGTAGCGCGTACCTGGCTGATAACCAACGGGCTTGATGAGAATCCCGCCAACCGTCTTTCCATCGGTTGATTTCCAGCTGATCTCTTCTTCGTCTCCCAAGGCGAAGCCCCGAACCTGCGGATTGGCGTCGGTGAGCTGACGCCAATTCGCGCGCACCGGGATTTGATCGACCGAGGCAACAGTGAACAGCGTCGCGGGCGTGCTGGGATCGGCGTAATTCAGCAACAGGAGCCTCGAGTCGTCGTCCTCGTTGGCGTTGAGCGATGCGCGGACGTTTGAGACCTGGCGAACGGTGTTCTTGTCGATGTCGAGGGCCATTAGCTGGTTGGTGGCCTTGATGCCCTCGTTGAAGTAGATGGTCTTGCCATCCTTCGACCAGAAACCAATCGTGGCATCACCGTCGAAATTGCCACCCAGCTTCCTGAACTGCCCGGCCCGGTCGTCGACGCGCCGCAGGTAGACGCGATTGTTGGTCATGTTGTACTGCGTCATGTCGTCCGGCGCCGAGAAGGCGATCCACTTGCTGTCGGGTGAGAACTCGAGATCGCTCTCGCCGACTTCGGTGTTGTTCGTGATGCGTTCGATCCCGCCGGTGGAGGTGTCGAGGAGATACAGATCGGAGTAAATGTCCTGCTCGGTGATGTTCCTCATGTAGCGATTGGCCGAAGCCCCATGGTAGCCGATCCAACGTCCGTCGGCCGAGATGTTGAAATCGGTGACAGTGATGGCCGTGTCGCGGGTGAGTCTCGTCGCTTTCTTCCCATCGACATCGAGCGCCCACAGGCTGGAAAGGGGAGTCGCCATGTTCCGAATGGTGACGTTGAACTTCTTCTCGATGCGGAGCTTCTCGTCCTTGTCGAGGGTGTCGGCGGTAACGAAATAGATGTGCCGGCTGTCGGGAGACCATTTCCAGAGACCTACTCCCGCCAGCTGGTGGGTGAGCTGCACGGGCTTCGCCGAATCGATTCCTGCGACCGGCAGGGCGTAGAGCTGTTCCTCGTCGGCCTTGCCGCTCCGATAAACGAGCCACCTGCCATCCTTGCTGAAGTCGAGCGTCGAAACGCCATCCTTGGCATCGCTGATCTTGCGGGCCTCCCCGCCGTCAGGTCGCATGATGTAGATCTGATTCTGGCCCGCCGCATTTCCGCCACCGGCTCCCGTGCTTCCGCCTGAAGGCGCAGAAGCTGCATCTCTGTTCGAGAGAAAGACAAAAAACTTTCCATCGCGGGACCAACGCGGCGACGTCTCGTTCTTGTCTTTCGTGTAGGTCATCTGCCTGGTTGAGGCGAGCCCGTCCTTGACCGAGACGAGGTAGATGTCGGTCTGACGCCTGGCCTGGTTCCAGTCCGGGGTGGAGAGCGTGTAGAGCAGCCATTTGCCGTCGGGACTCGGCGTCGGCGATCCGACATCGCGCTGGTACTGTCTGTCGAGGAATGTGATTGGCCGGAGAGCGGCTGACGAAGCGGTTTTCTGCGCCAGCGCCGCGGCAGGCATCAGCATGACGATGAAGAGTGGACGGGTGCGCATGACCTGGGTGGTGAGAAGGAAATTGCAGCGGTTAATATAGGTTCGAAACCTTGTCGGAACTCAATGCCAAACGCATAGACCGGGGGCCAGGACCATGACCTATGATCTGACGAAGTTCGACCTCGGTGACATGTTAAAGTGCAGCCTTCGCCTGCGCGAGACGGCCTCGGGTGCAGCCTCCCTTGAAGCGTCGGCGCACCGCACTTGTCGGTACCTGTACGATGAGCTGCAAGGCCCGGACGGACGGCGGGCTTGCGCGCTCGTGCGCTGCTATAAAACCCACCCGTTCGGCGCGCTCGAGCCGGATCTTCAGAACTTCGCGCGCGGGATGCTCGGGGGTGAGACGCCCCGACCGACCATGAAGTGCCTGACGCTGATGGCGACAGTCGGGGAGTCCGCGGCTTGGAACTCCCGGTTCCTGTCACGGAGCCACCGCGCGATTCCGCTGCCAAGCCCTGAAATCGTCGAAAAAGCGCCCATGATCTCCCAGCTCATCAAGGAGCTGGGCGTGCAGCTCAGTACGGTGGTCCAGCCTTCACCCGAGATTGTGAAGGAGATGGCTGGCAAGCGTCATGGCGTTTTCCACGTAGAGGATGCTCTTGGTAGTCCGTACATCCCGGCGCAACAGGAGTTCGTCGTCCGTTATGGCATCAGATCGGTACTCGGATTCGGTGGATTGCTCTTCAACGGCGAGTTGTTCGCGGTCGTTCTGTTCTCCACCGTACGTGTGCCGTCGTCCGCGGCCGACAGGTTCAGAACGCTCGCCCTCGATGTGAAGAGCGCATTCTCGCGGTTCGACGAAGCGGCCGTCTTCAACCAGACACTTCTCTCCACCGCTGGTGCAACGCGAGCGTAATAGAAGAACAATGGTCATGCGTACGGTTTTTGCCTGAGTCACCGGCGAAACGAAAGATGCCGCCACAAATCGAGCGGCTTTTTTTCTTGACCCCTGAAACGAGGGGAGGGAGAGGGACAATGTGGATGAATGGATCGACGTACAGGATGGCGACGCTCGCCATCGCGGCACTGGCGCTCGCCGGATGCAGCAAGAAAGACAATGGCGCCGCGGATACCACGGCCGCTTCGAGCACGATGTCCGCGGATACCACGGCCATGGCGGCTACGCCGGCAGCGGCGACCTGGACCGACGCCAACATCGTCGCGCTTCTCGATGAAGCGAACATGTCGGACAGCGCTGCGGGCGCCGTCGCGGCAACCAAAGGGACCGCCGCTGCTGTCCGCGAGTTCGCAAAGCGGATGATGCGCGATCATCACACCCTTCGCGCCCAGGGTCAGGCGCTGGCGACGAAGCTGAAGGTCACTCCGGCAGCTCCATCGGACGACGCTGTCACGCCCGCCGCACAGAAGGAGATGGATACCCTGAATTCAACAGCCAAGGGGAAGGACTTCGACAGAGCGTACATTGACGCCGAGGTCGACATGCACAAGGCTGTGCTCGGTCTCGCCACCAAGGCGGCGGGGCTGACGCAGACCGCCGAGCTGAAAAACCTGATCCAGAAGGCCGCGCCCGTAATCCAGGGGCACCTCGACAAGGCTGAATCGATTCAGAAGACCCTGAAATAACTGATCGGGAGAGAGCCGGTGAGGACAGCGATAACCCTGCTGCGAGCAGTCGCGCAGGCGATTCAGGACACTGCTCTCACCGGCGGGCCCCCCGGGAGACCGGGAGGCCCGCCACCCGGCTTCTCTTTCACGGAAGCGTTCTTCCAGCTGCTGGAGTTCGTTGCAGTCTTCCTGTCGATCGGTGCCATTGGATTCCGATTCGGAGTCGTCAGGCAGATTCGCGGGATGTCGGACGAGGCGAAGGCAATCCTTCGCGCGGACCGGGCCGCCATGCTTGGCATTGCAGGCGTCATCCTGATCGTGCTATCCGCCCTCGGCGGCCCGTACCTCGACTCGATCGCGAATCATAAAGCGTTTGCCGCCTCGCTGCCAAAGAACATGGCGCAGTTCGAATTCAGGATGACTATGCTGGCGCTCGCCCTGGTGGGGTTCGCGCTCGTTCGCGCATCGTCATCGGTCGGATGGATGCTTGCCGCGATCGGGATTCTCCTTGCCGTGGCGCAACCTCTCTACACCGGCAGATTCTCGAACAAAGTAAACGCGGTTCACATCCTGGCTGCGTCCACCTGGCTTGGCACTCTACTCGTGATGCTGGTGATCGGAATTCGAGGCGTGATGAAGAGCGCGAGCACCGGGGTCCAGCGCGCGGAGCTGGTCGGCGATCTCGTGAATTCCTTTTCGCCACTGGCGCTTGTGGCGTCGGCGATCGTGGCGATCTCGGGCGTTACGACGGCCTGGCTGCACTTGAAGCGAGTCTCGGCGCTCTGGACCACGAGCTACGGCATAGCTCTAATCGGCAAGCTCATCTTCGTGTTCATCGTCGTCTCGCTGGGCGCGTGGAATTGGCGGCGCGTCCGTCCGTCGCTGGGCGGCGAAGGATCGGAGGAGACCATTCGCCGCTCGGCGACAATGGAGCTGACGTTTGCCGCTTTCGTGCTCGTTGCTACTGCGGTGCTTGTGACCCTGCCGTCGCCGAGGTAGCCGGCCGCGGCGGAGCGTTTTTCACGTATTTGTCGAGCCAGTTGATGTACTCCCACAGCAGGTGACGCTGAGTCTCGCGTGCAGTGTAGGGGTGCGGCTCGAGCGGGAGCTGAACGTAACGAACGCTGCCGCCATTCCCCTTGATTGCCGCAAAGAGGCGCTCGGACTGGATCGGGAAAGTCCCCGAGTTGTCGTCACGCTGACCGTGAATCAGCAGTACCGGCACTTTGATCTTGTTCGCGTAATTGAACGGAGACATCGCGTTATAGATCTCCGGTGCCTCCCAGTATGTACGCGGCTCTGACTGAAATCCGAACGGCGTGAGCGACCGGTTGTAGGCGCCGCTCTCCGCTATTCCGGTGCGGAAGATGTCGGAGTGCGCAAGAAGATTGACGGTCATGAAGGCGCCGTACGAATGTCCGCCAACGGCAATGCGATCGCGGTCGGCCACGCCCATGTCCACGATCTTGTCGACCGCCGCCTGCGCGCTTGCTACGAGCTGCTGGATGTAGGTGTCGTTCGGCTCCTTACCATTAACACCGACGATGGGGAACGTCGGTCCGTCGAGAACTCCGTAGCCGTGCATGAGCAGCATCAGGTAGTTCTGGCGGCCGGGACGCTTGAACTGGTACGGGGATCCCGCGAGCTGTGATGCAGCATCGGCGGACTGAAACTCACGCGGATACGCCCAGAAGAAAAACGGCAATCTTCCCTTCGATTTGTCGTAGCCCGGGGGAAGGTAGAGCGTAGCCGACAACTTCACACCATCGGGACGCGTGTAGGTGATGAGCTCGCTCTTGACGTTGGCGAAGTACGGCGCGGGATCACCGAGCTTCGTGATCTGGGTCAGCGATTTGTCGCGGAGATCACGCAGGAAAATGTTCGGCGGATCAGTCGGCGACTCGCGCTGCGTGATGATGCGATTTGCATCGCGGTCCACTACCTGAAGCGCTTGTTCGTAGTTGGGAGCAGTCGATTGCCACAATCTTTCCGTCTTTTCCGTCGCCAGGTCGAAGCGATCTATGAATGGGCGATCACCCTCGGGCGAAGCACCGTCTCCTCTGAGATAGAGGTACTTGCCATCGCTCGAGAGGAGCGGCACAAAACGATCGCTCGCGGGATCGAGCACGTAAACCCACGTCCCGGGGTTCGAATAGCGATCTTCGGCGCTCCGATCCCAAACCAGCTTGGGTGTACCACCGCCAGGCGCCGAAGGATCGATCATCCACAGGCGTTGTCTCGCGCCACGCGAAAGCCGGTCGGTCAGAAACGCAGTGCCGGGAGCAACCCACGTGATTCCGCCGTAGCGATATTCGGTTTGAACGAACGGTGTCGCTGCTCCGGTGAACGGTGCCGACAGGAGAGAGACCTGGTCTCGCTTCGGAACGACGGTGCGAGGGTTCCCTTTATCGAGTGCTTCGACCGTCACGAGGGTAGCGGGTACGTCGGGACGCCAGTTGACCACCCTGATTCCGGGCACGACCGCGTCCCGCGCGCTCGGCGCTTCTTCCGCGACGTGGGAGTTCCTGATCTCGCGAACGACTTTTCCGTTCAGATTCCAGACTTCGGTGCGTGAGGGAAAGACATCCATCGGCACCTGATAGGAATACGGGCGCTGCACAGTTTCAACGAGCAAATATTCTCCGTCGGGCGACGGCGTCGCGCGGGTGTGGATTCCCGGCGGTCCGATCGGTGTGATCTTCCCATCGAGTCCAACCAGAGACAGCTGATCGGTGAAGTAGTAGTCGAAGAGAGCTTCGTCAGCCGGACCCTGGAGCAGATACTCGTAGGTGCGGGCAGGAGCCGAGAGTCCGTAGGATTCCTGCACGATGACGCCAGTCGGAACTTCGGATGCTTTTGGCGTCGCGCCATGGTTGGCGGGCCACAGCCTGCAGACGAGCGGCGCCTTTCCATTGAGCCAGTTGCAGCCCGGGTCGTCAACAATGTTTCCGCGCGCGGTGGTGAAGTTCAGCGTCGACTGTGTGAGGCGTCGCGCTGCGCCGCTGCCAATGTCCGCGATCCAGAGCGAGGTGCCCGCTGAAGTCGTCACCGTGAACGCCAGGTTCTTTCCATCACGCGACCAGTTGAGGTCGCGAATTCTTCCCGACAATCCGGATGCGGTGACGTGACGGTTGCGCCCGGTCGCCGGATCCAGAATCTCGACGGACATTCCACCGTTCGAAATGGTCGTGTAGGCGAGCTGATCTCCGCCTATTGACCAGGCCGTGGATCCAAGGCGCCCGCCGGCCGGCACCTCCAGCTGATGTGCGACCTTTCCATCGATACCACTCACAGTTCCCGAGCGAATGCCGATGTTCTCGACGCGGTAGTCCGGATTCGCTCTGATCTTGCTGCCGGCGAGGTAGTAGGCCGAGTCGGCCATGTCGCTGATGGTGATCGTGCGCGGGTCGCTCACCGTGACGAGAACCCACTGCCGATTCGGACTGATCGAAACGATCGGATTCGCGGGCGCCTCGAGGATCTTCACCAGATCCGCGGGCGGCGACTGATACGTCTGCTGCGCCCTGGCGGGGATGAGCGGCGCGAGCATCAGGCACGCCGTCGATAAAACGCGACGATACGAGAAACTATTCATTGGATTTCGGGGGTAGACGGGATCAACGCCGGAAAAGTGTCTGGTGCGCAGGACGTGCGCGTCGAGTTGTCGCCCTGCAACTATATAAATACTTGCTTTGTGGGTGCAGTGTTGATCAACGTTTTTCGATCCCCATGCTGAGACTCCCGCCCGGACGAAGTGTAATTCTCGGCTCGAGTGCGGGAGGAGCGCTTCCGAGATAGCGCAATTTCCATTTCTGGGCGATGGTCGCCAGGATCAGGATTCCTTCCATCCAGGCGAACTGCTCTCCGATACAGATGCGCGTGCCGCCACCGAAAGGGAAATAGGAAAACCTGGGACGCGTCGCCGCGACTTCCGGCAGCCATCGCTCCGGATCGAACTTCTCTGGGTCTGGATGGAAGCGCGGATCGCGGTGGGTGATGTACTGCGACATGAGCACCATCGAGCGCCCCGGAATGCGATATCCACCCGCCTCGAAATCGTTGATTGCCCGCCGTCCCACCGCCCACGCCGGCGGATACAGACGCATCGACTCGGCGAGTATCATGCGCGTGTAGGGCAGGTTCGCCAGATCGTCGGGCCGCGGCAGCCGAG
>DASWBC010000242.1:0-3486 GCA_036390815.1 Gemmatimonadaceae bacterium | reverse complement strand
CAGGTTCGCGCCGCCAGAAGACAGGACGTCGCCGCAAAGTTCGGCGGCGATCTGGCGCGTGCCGCCCGTCAGGTACGCTCTCGCATGCTGATCATCTATTCCTGGGACGACCACAGCGTCAGCGCTGAGGCCGCGGCAGCCTTTGCGAAGTACGTGCATGCGGACACGCTCTCGGTCCCGAGCCCGTGCGGACATCTTTCAACCAGCTGCGAAGCGGCCCGTATCACGCCTGTGGTGAGGCAATTCCTCGCAAGGTGATCGCGAGGACGGAAGCATCGAAACGAAGCTTTCCTCTCAGCCGTAATGATTCAAAGGAGCCGTCTGGAAGGAGCATATGGGAGACAATGCGACCGCGGCAATCGTTGCGGTGTCCCTGTTCGGGGCTCTCGCTTCCCTTGCATTTTCGATAAACGCCATCGCCCGGGCCTGGGTGGCGCGTGGGCGCGACGAAGCACGGATGGCGAACGAAACGGCCACTCCACTGGCTGACGTTCGTCTCGCTCGCCTCGAGCAGGCGGTCGACGCCATTGCCCTTGAAGTCGAGCGCATTTCAGAAGCGCAGCGATTCACGACGAAGCTCCTGAACGAGCAAGCGCAGGCGGCGCTCAAGAAGTAACAGCTACTTCGCGGATATCGCTCGCATCAGACTGCCGTCGTCACTGCCCAGCTCCCAGATCACCACGCCGCCGAGCCCGTGCTCGCGCACGTATCGGACTTTCTCTCTCACGGATTCCGGATCGTCGTAACTCACCCACGTTCCGCTGGTCGAATCGTACAGCCAGGGAACGCGAGCCGCTTCTTCCCAATACCGGACATAACGGGAATCCTTGAGGCGCGTGCGCGCGAGAACGTTCCAATCACCGTCGTGCTCACGCCATCCGGCTGGCTCGTCCGTACCATTCTGAAACAATCCTCGGCGCACGTTGGCCACGCTGCCCCAGGCGTGTCCATAAAATGGAATGCCGACGAGAAGCTTGCCGCGGGGGACTCCGGCGCCGAGAAATTCGCGCATCGTCGCATCGATATTCACGGTGGGGTCCAGATCGCCCCTGGCTGCGTACAACGGCGCGTTGAAGTTGGTCCTGCCCGGAGCCGAGTGATAATCGTAGGTCATGACATTTATGAAATCGAGCAGCCCCTGGATCAGCGTGATCTCGACGTTGTCGATCTCCGACAGGCGCGCCGAGGCGGCGATGGTGAGCTCGTAACGCCGGTGATCGATCGCACCCTGCGCATCGAGCTGCCGACGCAGCTCGCGGAGCAGAAGAGTAAAATTCTGCTTGTCGACCGGCCGCTCGACGTTCCCCTCCAATCCTCCCTCGACAGGGAACTCCCAGTCGATGTCGATGCCGTCGAATAGTCCCGGTCTTTGACGAATGAAGAGATCAAGCGCCGATTCGCAGAACAAGCGGCGACTCGCGTCGGTGAGCGCGGCGTCGGAGAACTTTCCGGAGTCCGTCCAGCCGCCGATTGAAATGGCCAGCTTCAAATGCGGGTTGAGTGCTTTCAGACGCTCGAGCTCGGCGAAGTTTCCACCGGGGTTCACGGCTGCCGTTGAATCACACTTTCCGATGTCGACGCAAGGATCCGAGAGCACAACGCGACCGTCATTTCCGATTTTCGCGAACGCGTAGTAGATGTGGGTGAGATCTTTCGCGGGCAGGTCAGCGATGCGGGTTCCCTTGCTCCGCACACCCCACGAAGCGAAATAGCCGACGACGCGGTTTGGATGCGAGTCCACGGAGGCCTGTGAGCCGTCGGGGTGCTCTTCGACGGGTATCGCGTGTGCGCACGCGAGGCCTGTAGCGAGGACGATGAAGGAAAGCCGATTGAGACGCATTGGTCGACGGGTGAAGAGACCTCGAATGTGCCCAACAATTCATCGGGACGGAATAGCTCGATGCGCGGCCGACCAGTCGCGAGTCGCCGCGACCCGGAAGCAGATCGGCGGCCGCGCATCGAGGAATCGTTTATTCCGCGTTGCCGCCGAAGATGTAGCGCGGATATTCGTCGCGCGCCGCGGTTGAGGCAGCCAGGTCGATGTCGATCGTGGCGAATGGCTCTTCGGCGGATGTCTTCGCCAGAACTTCGCCATTCGGGCTGATGATCCAGCCCACGCCACCACATGCGCCGGTCGGGTCCACGCGGTTGGACGATAAACTGAACGCACCGGACCGCACCGCTCCCACGACTCCCGCCGATAACCACTTGGCCGTAGTGGCTGCCGCGGTGGCGCGCGGCGACAGGATGGCCTGGACTCCCCGCACGGCGTAGGCTGCGTAGGTGTCGAGTGCCCACAGTTCGGTGCAGATGTTGAGACCGAATGACAGGGCGCCGGCTTGATACGCAGGGAAGGCCTGATCGCCCCTGTCGAACCAGTGCGTTTCCCAGTTGCCCGGCTCAGCGGGTAGAAAATATTTCCGGCGCAACGACACCAGGCCGCGAGCCGCGGACCAGATATATCCCTGGTTGAAGCGGCCCTCGTTGATGCTGACGGGCCGGGTCCCCACCACGTACGCTGCGTGCAACTCGCTTAGTCGCTGCAGCCAGGCATCGCTGAGAGTCTCGGTCGCCGCCCAGCGCGTGCGGTCGAAGTGCTCGTCCTCCCACACCGGTTCGACCATCGCGAACTCGGGCAAGAGCACCAGCTCGGACGCATGCCGCTCCGTGTGCTGACACAGCTCGGCCCATGCAGTCGCCAAGGCTCCGGGTTCGTGGGGCAGCTCACAGACCGTGACGCGCATCCTCTCTCCGTTGTCAGCGAGGGCAGGGACTATCGATGCGGACATGGGATTAAGCTAGTACCGGGAATCTGCGTTGTCTGGCCGAATCCGGACGCTGAACTTGGCGCCCTGTGTGTTCAAATCGTTACAATGTTTTCCTGCTGAAACATCCTTTCCTTCTTGACGGCGCCTTTTTGCGGACAGCGTATTCATACCAACCAGCGTATTCATGATTGAAACGAAATCCGCGCATGGAGACGACCAAAATGCCCGATCTCGATCGCCGTCGTTTTTTTGGTACTGCCGCCGCAACCTTTGCGGCGAGCCAGCTGGGTCTTCTCGCTCTTCCCAGGAGGTTGGAAGCTATGACTGAAGCAACGCCTGAAACTCCGACCGATGTTGCACGACAGACCGGCGGTGCGCCCGACATTCGTCCATTCCACGTGAGTTTTCCGGAGGAGCAGCTCACCGATTTGCGCCGACGCATCAAAGCGACAAAATGGCCCGAGAGAGAAACCGTCGCCGACGATACGCAGGGTGTGCAGCTGGCGACAGTGCAGGCGCTGGCGACCTATTGGGCGGACAATTACGACTGGCGGAAAGTCGAAGCCAGGCTGAACTCGTTTCCGAACTTCATCACCAACATCGATGGACTGGACATTCACTTCATCCACGTCAAGTCGAAGGAAAAGAACGCGCTGCCGATGATCGTGACGCACGGGTGGCCCGGATCCGTCATCGAACAGCTCAAGATCATCGATCC
>DASWBC010000241.1:0-4769 GCA_036390815.1 Gemmatimonadaceae bacterium | reverse complement strand
AACAGCGGGATCGTGCGGATCGACATGACAAACGGCGTTTTCGCGATAAGAAGACCCCGCTCCGACTAGAAAAAAATGTTAGCTTGCTAGCTAACATGTCTCGATCCGGGTATCTACCGATAGAATTCGCGGTCACACCGCGCTTCGATGTCTTCTACGCGCTGTACTCGCTCACGAGCAGCGCTCCGACTCAGGTCGATTCCTGGAAATCGAAAGCTGTTGTCCGCCTGCCGCGGGATTTTGAGCGCGTGGCAAAGCGCGTCGCGCCGATTCCGATCTTCTGGCCTCTGTTGGCGGATGCCATTCAGAGTGTGCCGGGCGAGGTGTCGTTCGAGGAAGTACTCTCGAGCATTCGCGAAATGCCCGCAGAGGTTCTACAGAGGAACATCCTTTCGGGAATCTTCCACGACCCGACCACAGTAGACTCGCTCGTCACGCTGGAAAAGAGTCTGAAGCAGGTGCTGAACGACCACGCGTTACCGGGCGCCGAGCTGCTAGGGCATTTCGGGCTGCGGTCCCATGGCCAGAGCTCGTCATCAGCCAGCGCAATCACGATGCTGCTGTCGAAGCCGAAGGCTTTCCGCGACGAGCTGGCGCTCGTACTTCAGAAATTCTGGCAAAGCGGATTCCGACAAGACTGGTCAGCGCTCGAAACCGGCCTGCGCGCCGAATCATTTCGCATGAGGGATCTTCGTGAAGAGCGCTCCGCGGGGGATCTTGGACGGGAGCTGAATCTTCCAGTCGAGTTCGATGACGACGCCAGGGAGATTCGCCCGAAGACCGGTTTGGCGATCGGCTACGACCGCGTCGATCGGTGCTATGTGATTCCGTCCGCATTCAATACCCGGCGATGGTGGGCGAAATACGAGACGAAAGCGCAGCGGGTTACTCTCTACCTACCGATCACTATCGAGCCGAGCGCTCCCAACAGGATTGTGGAGGACGATCGTAAGGCAAGCGACCTCCCGACAAGACATCATCGTGGAACAGAGGCCGAGCATCCCGCGATAAACGCCGAATCGGTTTTTCGAGCCTTGGGAGACACGACGCGATACGCGATAGCGTCGATTCTTGCTCGCACACCCACGACTTCCGCTGACCTCGCCCGGAGTCTCAAGGTTTCCAAGCCGACAATAACCCATCACGTGCATGCGCTTCGATCAGCCGGACTCATTTCGGAAACGCCGAGCGGTGGATCGACCAAGCTTACGCTGAGCAGGGATACAGTTGCGGCCCTGTCTGGCGCGGCGGTCGAGCAGTTGTTCTCGTCGACCGGCGACCTGCCGCTGGACACCACACGGAAGCGGCGGAACAGCTAGGCCGCGACGGCAACCCCTCCAGGCCCCGGGCCCCAGCCCGCAGGCGCCCCGTCGCTCGGCATTCGGCTCCCCAGAATCAGACGTTTGGCGAAGCAACCAAGTCCAAAAGAATCTTTTAAACCCTTTTGCCGTATTGTGAGTCTAAGAAGATAAGAAGCCGGACTGTTGTCTCTCCTGGCGCAGGATGAGTGCTACTGGTCGAGCTTGTAGGACGGGTGGGCCACCAGTAGCCAGCCCCGTACCTCAAAAGGGTACGGGGTTTTTTGCATCCGCTATCGTGTGGCCGGTGGATCCGGATAGCCAGTGTCCATGATCGCGAGCCATCGCTCGCCATCGCGGCGCCACATTGTGACGTACCGGCCGTGGCCGCTTTCCTTTCCGGCATCGGCGCCCGTACGATTTACGACCCAGTACCTACCGGTGGTCGAGCCGATCTCACCGCCGCGAAACACGTAGGCATCGGTGGGCTCCCAATTGAGAGTCGTCGTGGTGTCGGAGATGCCCGGCAGGTCGAACTTCCGGATTTCGTCGAACCCTTTGACCATGTTGCCGCGGTAGCGAATGCGAATCGCGTCGGGCGCGTAAAAAGACATCCATCCATCGATCCCCCGAGCGTGCGTCGCGACGGCAAAATCCCGATCGGCCGCCATCAGTGATTTCTCTGTAGCGTCGCTCGGGGAGTCGCCGGTATTGATCGACACCGTGCACGCTGTCGCCAGCGAACCAAGTGCGAGAATGACGAACCGTTGCTTCATGAGTGTACCTCCTATTGTTGTTTGCCGCGGTCCGGGACTCGCCGAGTGGCGTGGCGCTGACAGCTCCCGACAAAACAAATAGCAGTGGTGCCGCACGTCCGCCACCACTTTCACCACTTTGGCACCTTGTATAGGTTTGCGGTTCGCGGCGGAACAGTCGCGCGCCTCATTCTGCTGGAGCGCAAATGGCGGAAGTGTTCGGGCAGGAGCTGCTCGCGGGAAAAAATGCGATCGTCACCGGTGGCGGCAGCGGCATCAACTTCGCCATTGCTCGTCGCTTCGCTAGCCACGGCGCCAAGGTCGCGCTGATAGGGCGAACGAAGGAAAGGCTCGATTCCGCCGCCGACGAGATACGCAAAGCCGGCGGCACCGCTTCGGGCCACGCCGCCGATGTGCGCGACTACGACGCTCTCGCCGCGGCGATAAAATCGGCGCGCGAGACGCACGGTGAAATCGATCTCGTCGTGTGTGGGGCAGCGGGCAATTTTCCCGCACCGGTGCTTGGGATGTCGGCGAATGGATTCAAGGCCGTCGTCGACATCGACCTGCTGGGGACGTTCAACACCTGTCGAGCGGTGTTCGAGCATCTGAAGCGGCCGGGCGCGTCCATCATAAACATCTCGGCTATGCAGGCGTTCACTCCAATGCCGATGCAGGCGCACGTCTGCGCGGCGAAAGCCGGCGTGGACATGCTCACCAAATGCCTCGCAATCGAGTGGGGCTCGGACGGCGTGCGCGTCAACTCGATCGCTCCCGGCTCCGTCGATGACACCGAAGGCATGAAGCGACTAGCGCCGACGCCCGAAATAAAGAAACAGGTCGCGCGGGGCATTCCTCTCAAGCGGTTCGCCACCAAGGACGAGATCGCGGATCTCGCTCTGTTTCTGTCCAGCGATGCGGCGAGCTTCATCACAGGCGCCGTAGTCGTCTGCGACGGCGGCCAATCGCTGGCCGGACTCGGCCTCAGCATGATGGCCGCGATGCAGCCACGCGCGTGAGCGAGATCCACCGTCTTGCGGTTTTTTGTGGATCAAATCCCGGCGCGCGTCCCGACTACGTCGCTGCGGCGCGCTCGCTGGGAAGGCTTCTATGTGAGCGAGGAATAGGAATCGTCTACGGCGGATCGAGCGTCGGACTGATGGCGGCGCTTGCCGACACCATGCTCGACGACCTCGGCGACGTCATCGGAGTGATTCCCCGCATGCTCGTCGAGCGCGAAGTGGCGAACAAAGCACTGACGGATTTGCGCATTGTAGAGTCGATGCATGAACGAAAGGCAATGATGGCCGAGCTGGCTGACGGATTCATCGCGATGCCGGGTGGAATCGGAACGCTCGAGGAGTTCTTCGAGATCTGGACGTGGGCCCAGCTCGGCATGCACGACAAGCCGTGCGGGCTGCTGAATGTCGCCGGCTACTTCGATCCGCTGCTCGAGTTTCTCGATCGCGCGGTCGAGGAGAAATTCGTGCGCGATGTCCACCGGAAGATGGTGATCGTGGAAAGCGACCCAGTGGCCATGCTCTCGCGGTTCGAGGCCTACGAGCCTCCGCGAGTGGTGAAATGGATCAACGCGGGAACGATCTAGCTCCCTTTCTTCCTGGTTGGGCTCTCGACGTATTCGAGGACGTGCGCTCGCCAGGTTCGCTCGATTTCCGGCCACGACATCCCGAGACCTTTTTCCAGCGCCACGCGTAGCTGGGCATCCGTGCGGCCACCAGCCATCAACGCCTTCACCGCCGAGATGCCACCGTGCCGGTACGTCATTTCGACTAACGCTGCGCCGGCCGGTCTCGTTCCCAAATCATGGTCGGTAACCGTTAGAACGGAATCCAGCGTGATCGCCGGGTGCCCGGAGAGGAATGCAGCGTACTCTCTCATCACGTCGGGGAATGATTTCCCAAGCGATCCGCCTAGCCAGGTGGCCGCCCCTTCGTTGATGATCCCGGGAGTGTTGCCGGCCATCATCAGTGGAGTCAACACGATGTGGGTGAGCTCGTGACGGTGGTTTTCACCGAAAATAGCGCTCCCGACAAGTATCATGTGCTTGAGGGCGTCGGCATATGATGCCTGCTCTCCTCCTACCATGAAGTCGAGGCCGAGGATCCGATAGAGCTCTTCGGGAGTATCGGCGACATAGTAGTCGAGGTTGGTGATGGGCGGCACGCCGAACATCTTCGCGACGGAATCCGCGAATCTCACCGCGCTTCTCGCCTTCCCTTCGTCGAAAGTATGACCGGGCTGAACGATGTAGTTGATATGTTCAACCAGGTGTCGCTTCCAGTCGCTAGTCAATCGAGGCAACGCGTTTGCAAACACCCAATGGCCGTTCTCACGAATGGCGTAGACGCGTGTCAGGGCAATTGGCTTGACGTCGTTCGTCGGCCCATTAGTGGAAGAGAACAGTGTCCTCACCACATACTCGTCGCCCACTCCGGGTTGGGCGAGCTGTATTGACAGTACGGTGGCGGGGAATCCCTGGTACGCGTAGCTGCCGGCAATGTCGTATCGAGACCATTTTCGCTGTTCCGCAGCGGACCAATACTTGGTTGGGGTCTGACGCTGAGCGTCTGAGCGGAGGTAGTCGCGCCAGGCTCGATATATCTCGGGCACAGGGCCCTGCGTCGTGTAGTCACCCGATCCCGTAGACGAGGTATCGATCCCCCATCCGGGAACGACGCGAACGGAATCCTGAGGG
>DASWBC010000240.1:0-2658 GCA_036390815.1 Gemmatimonadaceae bacterium | reverse complement strand
GACGTAGTACCAGTCGAACTTCCCACTTTGCGCCACACGATCGATGTTCTGGTTGACGATCCACGCTTCGTAGTTCCAGAACACCAGGACGGTGAACACACCCAGGGCAATCTCCGCCACCCGCCTTCCGAACGAAACGGAGATCGCGCCCCGCGTGACTTCAATCGCGAGCGCGATCAGCACGAGCGACATGCCGACCATGTACGCCTGCGGAAACAGTCGACCTGTCGTGAATCCGTAGGCCTGCTCGTAAAGAATCACTCGCCGAAAGGCGGAGACCAGCACCAACTCGAGCGCTATGAGAAGCGCGAGCTCCAGCCGAGCCAGCATCCGCCGGTCACGCTCGGTCGTGTCAACGGGACGTGTGAATTCCAGAATGAGGATGATCGCGCCGACAATCGTCGCCGCGAATGAAAGTTCTCCAAAACCGCGGCGCGCGTACTCGGCGAACGTGACGCCGCTATCCATCGCTACCGGTGGTGGGTGAATGAAGTAGGAGATCTGAAGCACCAGAAAGACCCAGAGCACAACCGCGGCGCTCCAGAGCATCATTCGCTGCTCCGTGAGACCGATTGTCAACGTTCGAGGCAACGCCGGCATGCTGGGAAGTTTCGCTCCGATCTGTCGCGACGAGATCGCATTCGCGCCCAGGGTTATCGAGAGCAGGAAACCGAAGAACAGCAATCGAGGTGGGAATGACCAGTCCGGGAGCCATGCCGCAATCCGATCTGTGCCCCACCGAATTACAGGATCAGCGCTGCTGAGCAGCATGATGAGAACGAGCACGATCGGCAGGGACAGCAGAGTTCCCCTGAGTATGGACCTGGCTCTAGGGGAGGAGACCGACCCCGAAGCGTCAGCCGCTTCGTACGCGGTAGCCTGCCAAACCCGCAATGGTGCCAGCAAAGGCACTGCGGCGAGCAGTTTTGCCGAGAGTGCACTCCAGGACTCGGAGCCGACAGCGATGACGGCGAGGCCGAGCAGCATCGCGTCGCTGATCACGACGAAGAAACGGATCGGGTCCTTGTCCGTGACGGCCAGCCCGAAGCTGAGCACGGTGGCCCAGGTCAACAGCACGAGCAGGGGTGCCTCGACCTTTTTCTGACCCACGATTCGGGAGAGGATGACCGAGATCGAAGCCGCGGTTACCCAGATTGCCCAGTTGATTCCGGGCCATGCGGAGAAGAGGAGGGCGGCTCCGACGGCCGAAGTGAGGAGAGCGGCGGTCCAGGTTATTGCTGCTGAGTTGTCGCGCATAGGTGTCCGAAAGTGATGCAAAAGAGTACATCATATAACGATGTAGAGTACTTTACGCAACAAAGTAGAACTCCACAAGGGGCGAAGCGCGGAGGGCGTAGCGCGAAGTGCGAAGCCTCTTTTCGATTCCGGTCCCATTGACTTAGCCTCGTCGGCGAATACCTTTACAAGGCTATGGCGGAACGCAGTTTACCGCGCCCGCGACAACACTAAAATCTAATCGCCGAATCAGCCCGCTCGCGCGGGCACCCGCCTAAGACGCGGTCGGCGCGCCTCGAGTCCCCACCCGCGAACCAGTTGCGGGTGCACCCGGCGGCAGCGGATGGATACCGGTCCCGTTCAGGGACGCCCTGGTCCACCCGCGTTTTTGTTGAATTGAGACCATCGTCCCCAGCTGTTTGCCGGGGCCGCTTCTATAGAGAGAGTTTCCAGAGATCATGGCACGCCACACCCCGCTCGACCGCTATCGTAACATCGGCATCATGGCCCACATCGATGCCGGGAAGACGACCATGACCGAGCGCGTCCTGTATTACACCGGCAAGACCCACAAAATCGGCGAGGTGCACGAAGGCACCGCGACGATGGACTGGATGGAGCAGGAGCAGGAGCGCGGTATTACGATCACGTCCGCCGCGACCACCGCGTTCTGGACGCGGAACGACATCGAGTACCGCATCAACATCATCGACACGCCGGGTCACGTCGACTTCACGGTCGAGGTCGAGAGATCTCTCCGCGTCCTCGACGGTGCCGTCACCCTTCTGGATTCCGTCGCCGGCGTCGAGCCGCAGACTGAGACCGTCTGGCGCCAAGCCGATCGCTACAAGGTTCCGCGGCTGATTTTCGCCAACAAGATGGACCGCGTCGGCGCCGACTTCGATCGTTGCATGCGCATGATCAAGGACCGCCTCACCAGAAACGCGTATCCGATCCAGCTGCCGGTCGGAACCGGTGAGACCTTTACCGGCCACATCGACGTCATCGAGCGCAAGCAATACATCTTCGACGACGAATCGCTTGGCAAAGAGTTCCAGATTACGGAAGTCCCCGAAGAGTATCGCGAGGCGATGGAGAAGGCCCGCCACGATGTGATCGAGGCCGCCGTCTCGCACGACGAGGCGCTGATCGAGAAGTACTTCCGCGGCGTGCCGCTCACCAACGATGAGATCCGCCACGCGATCAGAAGCTCCACCGTCGGCGGGTTCATCGTGCCCGTGCTCTGCGGCGCCGCCTTCAAGAACAAAGGCGTGCAGGCGATGCTCGATGCCGTGGTGGACTTCCTTCCATCGCCGGAAGACGTCCCTGCCGTCGAGGGGCTTCTGCCGGACGGCGAGCCTGCTCAGCGACATCCGAAGGACGATGAGCCGTTCGCGGCGCTCGCGTTCAAGATCGCGACCG
>DASWBC010000239.1:0-7502 GCA_036390815.1 Gemmatimonadaceae bacterium | reverse complement strand
CCAGATCCACCGCGTGAATCCCGACTACAGCGCGACCCGGAAATGCCTCGGCGATTCCATTGAGCGCCACGCGATCGTTGGGATCATTGAACGTCGGCACGAGAACGGCGCCGTTGGCGATGTAGAAATTGGCGTAGCTCGCGGGGAGCCTCTGGCCGTTCATGATCACCGGACGCGGGAAGGGGATCATTACGATCTTGAGCGGATCCTTTTTCGCGACGGCCTGGAGCCGGCGCAAGTTGTCCGCCGACCGGGCATGGTTCCCATCGGCCGGATCATGTTCGTACGCCAGGATCACCGTGTCGCGCGAGCTGAAGCGCGCGATGTCGTCGATGTGCCCGTGCGTGTCGTCGCCCACCGCGCCCTCGCCCAGCCATATGGTATCGGTCACGCCCAGATACTCGAGGAACGCTTTCTCGTAGTCGCCGGCCATCATCAGCGGATTGCGCACCTGCACATCGCTGAGCAGCCACTCCTCGGTCACGAGGATCCGGCCCGCGCCATTCACCTCGATTCCTCCACCTTCGAGAATTAGGCGCTCTCCATTGTCGGGCCTGCGCGGCACGATCCGTGGAAGCCCGGTCAGGCGCTCGATCTCGGCGCCGATCTCCGCGTCCTTCTTGTAGTTCTCATACTTGGCCCAGCCGTTGAATCCCCAGTTGATCAGCTCGACGCGACCGTCGCCGCGAATGACGCCGGTCGGAGCGGAATCGCGGAGCCAGACCCGATCGTTCATGACAATGTGCAGGCGATAGCGACGCTCGTTCACTCCGTGCGCGCGTAACAGCGTTCGCGCATTCTCCGCCACCGTCGCGTTATGGCAAAGAATTTCGACCATCTCATAGTCACTGAGCGCGCGCACGATCTCCGCGTACACCCACGGAATTGGCGCCAGCTTGCCGGGCCAGTCCGGTTCGTGGTGCGGCCACGCGATCCACGTTGCGTCGTGCTTCTCCCATTCCGCCGGCATGCGGCGGCCGAGCGAGAGCTCCATAGTCAAAGCGCCGCTTCCGGCAGAAGCGGCGCTCTTTCCCGCGCGTGCCATTAGCGCTTGACGGGGATCATGTGCTCGCCCGCGCCGCGCGGAAATATCGATTTGGGAATCATCACGTGTACGCCGACGTTGCCGTCGACGAGCTCGGTGATGTCGACATCGCACGACACGCTCGTCAGCATGTAGGCGTCATCGTGCGACAATCCCTGAACGGTCATCAGGAAGTCGATTGCCTGACGGACCGCGATCTTCGTAGCCTGCACGAGATCCTTGTCCATTCCCATCGCTATCCAATGCGTTGGGGTTTCTCCGCGCGGCCACGCGAGGTGAAGATCCTTTCGCACCGTCACCTTGAATCGGCCGCGGAGTGAGGTCTCCATCGCGGTGATGTCGACCTCGCCATTCCCCTGGCCCGCGTGGCCGTCTCCGATCTCGAGCAGCGCGCCCGGAGTATGGACGGGAATGTAGAGCGTGGTGCCCGCTACCAGCTCCTTGTTGTCGAAGTTTCCCCCGTGGATGTCAGGTGGCGCGCTGTTCACCCGTCCGCGCGAGGCCGGGGGTGCAACGCCGATGCTCCCGAAGAACGGATGCAGCGGGATGTCGATTCCCGGAGCGAAGTGCGCCACCATGCGCTTCGCGTCGAGCGGAATGATCCGCATCTTCGAGTACGCGAAGTCTTCCGGCAGGAACCCGCGATTCACGCCAAAGGCGTTGTATGCATAGGGAATCGCAAGATCGATCTTCTGGATCTGAATCTCGAGCACATCACCCGAGTCGGCGCCGTCCACATAGATCGGTCCGGTGAGGATATGCCCGCCCGGGCCCTTGTTGGTGACGGTCGTCGTGATGTCACGGAGCGACTGCTCGACGTCGGCAGGCTTGACGCCGGCTCCCTCGAGCCGCTCGGGCGTTGACGTAATCAGGGTTCCGACCACGATCACATCTCCCGACCGTATGTGCATGACCGGAGTTGCCGCTGCGTCGTAGTAGCCCCACGCAACTGTGCTGGGCGTAGGCATCAGCGTATGCGTCGTTTCCTGCGCTCCGAGAGCCGTGCCTGATCCGATGAGCACTGCGACCACCAGTGTGGCGATAAGACGGATCACCGCGCACTGATTGTGTCCCGACTCGCGCCCCCTAACGTCCCGACGCAGTAACGCTTTCAGCTTCAAGCTTGAAAGCTTCCAGCTTCCCTCTCGTTCAGTTGCTGTTCGCCCTTCCCGTCGGTAGCCCATCACCCGAGGTATCGATTCAGAATCGGCGCATACGCGTCAATGCGACGGTCCCTCAGGAACGGCCAGTTGCGGCGCGTGCTCTCGATCAGCGCCCTGTCGCACTTCGCGACCAGCAGCGCCGGCTCCGTCCCCGCCTCGCCGAGAATCCGCCCGAACGGATCGCAGATGAACGAGTGTCCGAAGAACTCGATGCCGTCGGTGCCGGGCTCATCCTCGTGTCCGACGCGATTCGGCGCCGCGACGTAAACTCCATTGGCGATCGCGTGCGCGCGCTGCGCCGTGCGCCACGCTTCGACCTGTGCTTCGCCGTGCTCGGCCTTCTCCGACGGATGCCAGCCGATCGCCGTCGGATAGAAAAGAATTTCGGCGCCGAGCAGGCTCGTGATGCGCGCCGCCTCCGGGTACCACTGGTCCCAGCAGATCAGAACGCCAATGTCGGCGTAGCGGGTCTTCCAGACGCGGAATCCGCTGGCGCCCTTGTGATCGCCGTCGTCGGTGATGTGGGAGTCTCCCGGCGTGAAGTAGAACTTCTCGTTAAAAAGCGGATCGTCCGGGATGTGCATCTTGCGATAAGCGCCGAGGACCGAGCCGTCGGCATCGATCACCACGGCGGAATTGCGATAGACTCCCGCCGCCTGACGCTCGAAGATCGGAACGATGATGACCAGCTCCATCGCCTTTGCCAGCTTCTGCATGCGCGCGATCGTCGGCCCGTCGATGGCCTCGGCCAGATCGAAGCGCTCGTGCTTCTGCGATTTACAGAAGTACGGGGCGTTGAACAGCTCCTGGAGGCAGACGATCTGAGCGCCTTTCTCCGCAGCTTCGCGGATGCGGGCCTCGGCTCGATCGACGTTTTTCCTGACGTCGGTAGTGACGGATTCCTGGATGATTCCGACGGTGAACGAAGGCGATGTGGCCATGGGTGGAACGTTAACCTCTTGCGCGTGCACAGGAAGTGGCAGCGCGATTGCGTTAGCTTAATTGCAATCCCACCAGTCGAGATATGCAGTCAGACGAGACCGCACCTCCGACCTTAGCCGCGAAATCGACGCTCAGCGCGGAGCGCCGCGTCCGTCGCAGCGCCGGTATCAGCACGGCGTTCCGCGCGATCAAGGCGGAGCACGCTTCAAACCGCTCGACAATGGAAGTCCTGGCAGACAGGATGATCGGATTCGCGAGCGCGACTCCGTTTCTCGTCATTCACGGGTTCATCTTCATCGGGTGGATCTACTGGAACCTGCCGTTCTCCGGGCTCCGGAAGTTCGATCCGTACCCCTACGGGATGCTCACTATGGTCGTCTCGCTGGAGGCGATCTTCCTTTCGATCTTCGTGCTGATGACACAGAGCCGCGAGTCGCGCATCGGCGAGCTGAGGGAGGAGCTGACGCTACAGGTGAATCTCCGGATGGAAGAGGAGATCACCAAGACGCTGCATCTGGTCGCGGGTCTCTACTCCCGCCTGAACCTCCCGCTCGCAGAGGATCCCGAGCTGAAGGCGATGCTGGAGCCGCTCGATCCAAAGAAGATGGAGGCCGATCTGGCCGAGCAAATCAGCGCTTCGATGCCCGAGATCCAGTTGAGAAAGCGGAAAACCGGTACGACTACGTCTACTCGCCCAAACGTCTGACGAGAACGCGGTGCAGCGCCGCTTCCAGTGTCCCGATGGAGCGGCACGAGAGCGAACCGCTGCTCCCAGCCGCATCATCAGCTCGCGCGCCGACACGCGTCTGGACGGTGGATCCGCTTCCACTTGTCGCCACTACGGAAATCACTGACATCGTGACTTTGTAATTGTCCGCGGCTGGCCCGGTGATAGTTCCACCGCAATCCAGGTACCGACTGAGGGGCGTGTCACCAAGCTTGAACGATTTCACGAAATAGCGATTTCCGACCCGACCGCCCGAGCTGGTCGAATCAAAGATCTGCACCTTGATGCCAATTTCCTCATAGGCGCCGCGCAATGCCGGAAGCACCTGAGCCGGCGTGGACTTGACCGTGGTCGTGTCCGTCGGAAGCACTTCCTGCGCTCGGATCGTTCCGGCGTCGCTGCTGACGATCACCCGATCTACCTGCGAGGGCGGAGTAACGTTTCCGCTGGCGCAACCGGTCAGCACCAGTATCATCACGATGTAAATGGTCGGCCTCGGTCTGGCCATGAAGACCCCCTGTTCTTTTTCGTCCGGAGTTACGCGCGCTCTCTACCCACCAGTTGCCTCAGAACGTACGGCAGTATTCCTCCGTGCCGATAATAGCTCATCTCCTCTGGCGTATCGATCCGGGAGACCACCCGGAACTTCTTCTCGCTCCCGTCCGCCACGCGCGCACGTACTGTCAGGGCGGCGCGCGATTTGAGATCCTCCGTCATTCCTTCGATCGTGTAAATCTCGAATCCGGTGAGGCCGTGAGTCTGTCGCGTCTCTCCGTTCACGAACTCGAGCGGCAGCACTCCCATGCCCACCAGGTTCGAGCGATGGATCCGCTCGAACGACTCGGCGATCACCGCGCGGACACCGAGTAGCAGCGTTCCCTTGGCCGCCCAGTCGCGGGAAGAGCCGGTGCCATATTCCTTGCCAGCGATAATCACGAGCGGAGTTCCGATTTTCTGGTACTCCATGGCCGCATCATAGATCGAGACTGGCTTCTCACCCGGGGCGCGCGTCGCCCAGCCGCCCTCGGTTCCGGGCGCGAGCTCGTTACGAAGGCGGATGTTGGCAAAGGTGCCGCGCATCATCACCTCGTGATTTCCCCTGCGCGCGCCGTAGGAGTTGAAGTCCGCCGTCTTCACGCCGTGCTCGATCAGCCACTTGCCGGCCGGACTCGCGGCGGGAATCGACCCCGCGGGTGAGATGTGATCGGTCGTGATCGAATCGCCGAACATCCCGAGCACTCGCGCGCCGCTGATCGGCCGAATACCGGGGGGCGTGAGCGTCATCCCATCGAAGAAGGGAGGGTTTTTCACGTACGTCGAGTCGCGATCCCAGGCGTAGAGATCTCCCTCCGGTACCGGCAGGCTCCTCCAGTTGTCGTCGCCGTGGAAGACATTCGAGTACTGCGCCTTGAACATCTCGGCCTTCACCGAGCGCAGTATCTCCTCCTCGACTTCCTTGGGCGCGGGCCAGATGTCACGCAGGAAAACGGGTCCGCTCTTGCCGACGCCGATCGGCTCCGTGGCGAAGTCGATGTCCATTCTCCCCGCGAGCGCGTACGCGACGACGAGCGGTGGGGACGCCAGATAGTTGAATCGCGTGAGCGGATTTATGCGCCCTTCGAAATTTCGGTTTCCCGACAACACGGCGGCCACGACGAGCTTGTTGGCCTCGACTGCGTCCGCGACCGGCTGGGGCAGGGGACCGGAATTTCCGATGCACGTAGTGCATCCGAATCCAACGACGTTGAAGCGCAACTGCTCCAGCGCGCCCATCACTCCGGCTTTTCTGAAATAGTCCGTGACGACCTTCGAGCCGGGCGCGAGACTTGTCTTTACCCACGGCTTGGACGCCAGGCCTTTGGCCACCGCGTTTCTCGCGAGCAGTCCCGCCGCCAGCATCACGCTCGGATTGGACGTGTTGGTGCAGCTCGTGATCGCCGCGATCACGACCGACCCGTGGCGAATCGAGAATTTCTCACCGTTCATCTCGACCGGCACGCTCGAATTCTCTCCCGCCTGCTCGTCCGGATCGGTCGCAACGACGGAAGGCGACAGCTGTGGCGAGGCGGCGACCTGCATCGCCTGCTTTGCTGCCGCGACTGCGGCTACCGTACCGGTTCGTTCGAGGTCAGCGGACAACGCTTCGCTGAACATCTTCTTCGAGAGATGGAGCGGCACCCTGTCCTGCGGACGCTTCGGGCCAGCGAGGCTCGGCTCTACGGTAGCAAGATCCAGCTCGATCATATCGCTGAACAGTGGATCGGGAGTGTCATCCGTGCGGAAGAGTCCCTGCGCCTTTGTGTAGGCTTCGACGAGCTGCACCTGCGCCTCTTCTCGTCCGGTGAATCGCAGATACTTGATCGTCTCTGCGTCGATGGGAAAGAATCCCATCGTGGCGCCGTACTCCGGCGCCATGTTGCCGATTGTAGCGCGATCGGCCAGTGAGAGACTCGACAACCCAACGCCGTAGAACTCCACGAATTTCCCAACAACTTTCTTCTTCCGGAGCATTTCCGTCACGGTCAACACGAGATCAGTCGCAGTGGCACCAGGTTGCAAGCGGCCGTGCATTTTGAAGCCGACGACTTCCGGGATGAGCATCGACACTGGCTGTCCTAGCATTGCCGCCTCGGCTTCGATTCCGCCGACGCCCCAGCCGAGCACGCCGAGTCCGTTGATCATGGTGGTGTGGGAATCGGTGCCGACCAGCGAGTCGGGGTACGCGTAGGTCACCTTGCCCACGACCTCCGTGAAGACTCCCTGCGCCAGATACTCGAGATTTATCTGATGGACGATCCCGGTGTCGGGCGGAACGACGCGAAAGTTGTGCAGCGCCTTCTGTCCCCAGCGGAGGAACGCGTAGCGCTCCTGATTGCGGGCGAACTCGAAGTCCGCATTGATGAGAAGCGCCGCCTCGGATCCGTACTCGTCGACCTGCACCGAGTGGTCGATGACCAGATCCACCGGCTGAAGCGGATTGATCAGGCGCGCGTCGCCGCCCAGGCGTGCCAGCGCGTCGCGCATTGCGGCGAGATCGACGACGGCGGGAACCCCGGTGAAATCCTGGAGCAGCACTCGCGCAGTGCGGAATGCGATCTCCTTTTCGACTTTCCCCTTCAGGTCCCAGGTCGCGAGGGCGCGCACGTCGTCGGGTTTGACGAACTTGCCGTCTTCGTTTCTGAGAAGGTTTTCGAGGAGGATCTTCAGGCTGAAGGGGAGTCTGCCTGCGTTCCCGTCCGCGAGCTTGGACAGGGAATCGAGCCGAAAGATCGTGTACTGCCGACCAGCAACGTCCAGCGTTGATCGGCTACCGAAGGAATTCGGGTGTGTCATTTTGATTTTTTTCCGAACTTGGCCGCGTCAGTGCGCTGGCCGTAGTGCGCGGAGCCACTGCCGCGCGCTGTTTCAGGGCTCGGCAGGCTAAACTAAATCTAACACTCGGCGTACCTTTTTGGCGCGCTCTTGTCGCTGTTGCTCCATCGTCCGGAGGATCCATATGACAGTCCACGTTGCCCCCATCGGTCGTGGGCTCCGCCGTGCGAAGCTGCACGCCACTATTGCCCTCGCCGGCGCGTGCCTGTGGACGACAGCCGCGAGAACCCAGACGGTGCCGACGGCGGTTTCC
>DASWBC010000238.1:0-15324 GCA_036390815.1 Gemmatimonadaceae bacterium | reverse complement strand
TGGGCGCGGCGATATCCATTCCCGGCATGTTCCCCATTCCACCCAGGGCGGTGCCGAGGTTCGATTCCGCGTCGACAAGGAAGGTCGCCGAGGTGACGACTGTGTCACCACTAGAGAGGCCGCGAAGGATCTCGATGCGATCGCTCGATGCGCCGCCAATCTCTACCGCGCGTGGCTCGAGCATGCCGTCGGCGCGCTTTACGAATACGAGATCTCGCTCGCCCGTCGAGAGAACTGCCGAACGCGGCACGCTCAGAACGCTCCGCCCTGCCGTCGCGAATAGCCGCAGCGTTGCAAACATTCCCGGCTTCAGTCGATGATTTTCATTCGACAGCTGGACACGTACCCGAACCGTACGGGTATCCGGGTTCAGTGTCGGATAGATATACGCCACGGTTCCCGCGAACGTCGCTCCAGGTATTGCCTGCAACTCGGCTTCGGCGCGCTGGCCGAGGCGAATGAATGGCAGATCCTGTTCGTAGACTTCTCCGTCCATCCACACGCTGCTCAGGTCGGCGATCTTGTAGATAGCTGTGCCGGCCATCACCCGCTCACCCTGCAGCACGTCCTTCTCGACAACGAAGCCAGAGACCGGAGAGCGGATTAGGAGCGTCCGCCTGGCGCGCCCCTCTTGCTCGATCCGCGCGATGTCACCGGCGGAGAAATCCCAGAACGCGAGCTTGCTCCGAGCCGAAGCAGCCAGTCTCGCCGCCTGCGCGCGAGCATCGTCAGCTCCGGCCGAAACGTCGGATTGGAGCTGCTTCGCGAGGAGTAACTCCTCCTGAGCTGTGACGAGCATCGGCGAGTAGATCGCCAGCAGTGGCGCTCCGGCCGCGACCTCCTGTCCCGTGAAGTTGACGTACAGCTGCTCGACCCAGCCGTCGATCTTCGGAGATATGGCTTTCACGCGCGTTTCGTCGAACGTGATCTGTCCGACGACGCGGATCTCGCGCGAGAGGTCGCCGAACGCCGCGACGGCGAACGTCACTCCGATGCGACGCGCGTCCGCGGCCGATAGCATGACCGGTTGCCCGGTGCCGGCGCCGGTTGTCCGAGAGCTATCGCGAGCCCCGGCGTGCGCTGCCTCGGGCTTCGGCCGTGTCGCGAAGTACGCGACGATGATGGCCGCGAGCGGGAGCGCGACATAGAGGCCAACACGTATCGACTTGCTGGTGGGGCGCGTCGCCAGGATTCGAGTTGCCATCGTCAATTCCTCCCGGATGCGATGCGCCCGGCAACGCTCACAGGATTGAACAGCTCGCGTCCTATCAACATCTCGAGGTCAGCCCACGCCTTCCCCTCGTCTGCTTCCAGCTCGACAAGCTCCTTCCGATAGCGGTTCAAACTCATGCGATTGTCCAGCAGCGTCATGAAGTCCACCGTGCCAACACGGTAGGCAGCGAACGCCGATGTGATCGCGGCCTCAGCTTGTGGAAGCAGCGTCGTGCGATACAACGTCGCGAGGTTGCGAGCGCGCGTGAGATCCGAGTAAGCCTCGGCGACGGCTGCCTGGGTTTCTGCTCTCATAGCCATGAGATCGGCGCGCGACATCTGCTGCATCGCGGCAGCTTCATCGCGCATGCGAAGTTGGCGGCTCCGCGCGAACAGTGGCAGTGTGCCGCCGATCATGAGGCTGCCCATGCGCTCCGTTCCGTCCATGCCGCCGCGCTGCGCGTATTGGAGTCCGATCGTGGGGTCGGGCCAGATTTCACGGCGCGCCAATCGTGATTGGGCCGTCGCCGCTTCCAGATCGCGCTCCCCAGCGCGCACCATCGGCCGATCCGCGACCGCGGCGCGTATTGCCCCATCCAGTCCAGGCATGGAATCCGGGAACACAGGAAGCAAAGGAGTTTCGATCAATGCCTGAGCCGGCAAATCGATGATTGCGTTTAGCCGAGCCGCCATGGCTGACCTCATTGTGGTCATGCGGATGGTGTCTTGGACCATGCGCGCGATCTCGACTTGAGCTCGAAGTACGTCGGCTTGCCGGCCTTCACCAACGCGGTACATGGACTCGGTGGTGCGTAGAATGTCCTGGAGCAGCCGAAGGGTCTCGCGGTCGATGCCCAGTGATCTATCGGTGACGTAGAGGTCATAGAACGCCATCGCCGCTTTCGACCTCACTTCCCAATCGACATCGCGTGCGCGCTCCGCCTGCGCCTCGGCGGACGCATCCGCGACGCGGCCAGCGAGGCGGAGCTTGCCGGGCAGCGGCAGCATCTGCATTACCTGAAGCTGCTTCATGCCGAGGACTTCCATTGGTCGGAGGCCCGGCAGCGTGTAGTTCATGAAACCGAACTGCACCTGGGGGTCAGGCGGGCGGCGCGCGGATGGAGCGCGTGCTCGAGCAGCATCGGTCAGCGCACGTGCAGCTGCTATGCGCGGACTACGCTCTCGCGCGCTTCGATAGATGTTGGCCAGCTCCAATGGCTGGGTTGCGCGCACGGAATCCTGGACGAACAGCAGCGCCATCCATAATCCAGCGATCATTTCCTCTCTCCTGAGTTGCAGCGGTTAACCGCTGCGGCCACTTCGATGTGAGCGGCGTCGATACGCCGCGCCAATGCACGATCGAGCGGTTAGATACGCGGGGGAGGAGGCTCAGGAGCGCGGTCCCGTCCAGGCAGCAGGTCCAGGACGCGCGGGCGGATCTGGTCAGCCTGAAGGACAGCAGCGAAGTGGTCGGATTTGGCGGACGCAATTGCAGCAGTGCAGGAGGTCATTCCGACGCAGGCACCCTCCGCCAATAGGTCGCACGATGGTGTCCCGCCTTGAGTCGGAACGTTCGCGTTCGCCCGTGTCTCGGCGGTGTGGCAACGCATACCAGCCGGGGAATGCTCACGCTGCACCTGCGTGTCGTGGGACGACAGCCGGTGCGCTGGACAGCGCGCTACGGCACCACCGAGCGAGAGCTGGGCGAGTGCGAGAGCCGCGAATATTGCCGACAACCGACGACGCATTGGCACGCCTCAAGTATGCGACCGGCAGCATCTTGCATGTGTCAGGCGGTAGATGATTTCCTGTCAGAGAAACCCTGAGAGACACAATCGAAGGCAGCGTCGCCCGCTGGGCCGGCTGATGACTACTTCTTGCCCACCATCTTGACGATGGCAACGACCAAGAGAACGGCCAGCAGAATCGAGAGGACCATCCCGAGTCCGTACCCGCCCATGAGGCCGTGCGTGGTGTTGTTCATCACTTCATTTGATGGGGTTTGGCCTTGCCGGACATCGCCGACATGCCGGCACACTGCTTCAGGATCTCGCTCGCGTGCTCTGAGACTTTCTTTGGGTCCGGCGTGCTGGCATTCACTTCGGATTCCAGAGCCGTGAGATGGTCGTTGAGCGTAGCGAGGCGGGTCTCCATTTGCTGCATCGTTCCAGACATCGCCGGCTTCGTTTGGTCGCCCATCATCGACATCTGCGCCTGATGGTGTTGCTTCATCTGGTCGAAGCTGCGCCTCATCTCTGACACCGCCGGCCGAGCCAGGTCAAGGTTGACTGTTTTCGACTGGTCGACTTGGCTTCGTAACGCCCGTGCGAAGGTCGCGATATTGTCCCGGTAGGCCATCGCCAGCACATGATGCGGTCCTTCCATCATGCCCTGCATTCCTTTCATGCCTTCCTGGTGCTGTGGCATCCCGGCGGGTGACGGCGTGGGGGTCTGCGCTACTCCGGTTGCCGAGACAGCGCTAATCAGCAGTGCCAGGAGGCTGGCGGCTGCCGGGACCATCGAACGTGTGGGGGGTTTCATGATACCTACCTCTTAGCCTTGGGCGAGTGCGAGAGCCGCGAATATTGCTGACAGCCGACGATGCATTTGCACGCCTCAAGTATGCGACCGGCAGCATCTTGCATGTATCAGGCGGTAGATGATTTCCTGTCAGAGAAACCCTGAGAAGCTTTAGCCTCGTTGAGCGAAACGCCTACCGTTGTCAGGCGCTGTCGCTCCAGGCCCAGTCACGAATGTCTGCCGGATCCTCAAAATGCTCGCGCGTGTAACGAACTGCCTCCTCGATACGCCGATTCAGCTCAGCGAGCAGCGCCGTCGCGCGTTCACCGGCCGGCATCCCGAACTGGATAGCGAGCGCGGCGAGATGATAGCGGCTCATCTGGTTCACTACTACCATGTCGAATGGCGTTGTAGTCGTACCTTGCTCGTTGAAGCCGCGCACGTGGAATCGCCCCGGGTGCGGACGGCGATGGAGCAGCTGGTGCAGCGCGTACTGATAGCCGTGAAACGCGAAGACGACCGGCTTGTCCCGAGTGAACAGCTCTTCGAAAGCCGCATCGGCCATCCCATGGGGATGAATGGACGGCGCGAACATGGCCATCAGGTCGACTACGTTCACCACCCGGACCCGGAGCTCGGGTGCGAGTCGGCGAAGCCACCATGCCGCCGCAACTGTCTCCAGAGTCGGCGTGTCCCCCGCGCAAGCCAGCACTATGTCCGGCTCCTTGCCACCGCTGTTGCTCGCCCACTCCCATGCTGACGCGCCCCGTTCTGCGTGCTCGCAGGCGGCGTCCATGGAAAGCCATTGGAGCTGGGGCTGTTTGTCGATCACGATCAGGTTGACGTAGCCGCTGGAGCGGAGACAATGATCGGCGACCGACAGCAACGAGTTCGCGTCGGGTGGAAGATAGATACGCGCGACAGTACCGCGTTTGGAGAGCATCACGTCGATCAAGCCCGGACCCTGATGGCTGAACCCGTTGTGATCGTTGCGCCAGCACGTCGATGTGAGCAGAATGTTGAGCGATGCGATGGGAGCGCGCCATGAAAGGCGTTTCGCTTCCTGGAGCCATTTCGTGTGCTGGACGATCATCGAGGCGCACACCATGGCGAACGACTCGTAGGTCACGAACAGGCCGTGGCGCCCCGTGAGCAGGTAGCCCTCGAGCCAGCCTTCGCACAGATGCTCACTCAATACCTCCATGACACGTCCGTCGGGTGCGACGTGGTCGTCGATCTGCAGATGGCGCCCGACCAGACAGCGATTCTCCACCTCGAAGACACTCGCCAGGCGATTCGAGTTTGTTTCGTCGGGACAAAACAGCCGGAAGTTGGCCGCGTTTCTCGTGAAGACATCGCGCAGCAACTCCCCGAGTTGACGAGTCGACTCCCGCCGAACAACGGCGGGCTGCGGGACATCGATCGCATACGCGCGAAAGTCGGGAAGGTCGAGCGCCTGGAGAATGCGTCCTCCATTCGCATGCGGATTCGCCCCCATTCGGCGATCCCCACGCGGGGGCAACTCCGTCAGGTCGCCTGCCAGCGCCCCACGCTCGTCAAATAGCTTCTCGGGATGGTAGCCTCGGAGCCACGCCTCGAGCGCCGTGAGTTGCGCTGCATTCGTGCGTGCGTTCGGCAACGGGACTTGATGCGCGCGAAACGTGCCCTCGACCGGAAGTCCATCCACGACGGACGGGCCGCCCCAACCCTTCGGCGTTCGAAGGACGATCGCCGGCCAGCGTGGCCGGTCCGCGATGTTCGCGGCGCCCAACGCTCTTGCCTCTCGCTGAATATCGCGGATGCGATCAACGCACTGGTCGAGGACGCCCGCCAGCCGCTGATGAATCAGCTTCGGGTCGTCGCCGGCGACGATATGAACCTCGTATCCATGACCTCCCAGCAAGCGCCGGATGTCCCTGTCGTCTGCGCGCGCGAGGACCGTCGGCCCGCTGATCTTGTAGCCGTTGAGATGCAGGATCGGCAGCACAGCGCCGTCGCGCGCAGGGTTCAGAAAACTGGTGCTCTTCCATGCGCCCTCGAGTGGCGCTGTTTCCGCCTCGCCGTCGCCGACAACGGCGACGACGATCAGCTCGGGATTATCGAACGCGGCGCCGAATGCGTGAACGAGAACGTAACCCAGCTCGCCGCCTTCATGGATCGAGCCCGGCGTCGGGACGCTCACGTGGCTCGGAATCCCGCCAGGCGTGGAAAACTGCCGGAACAGGCGACGCATCCCGGCAAGATCGCGTGTCACCTCGGGATAGACCTCGGTGTATGTGCCCTCGAGGTACACATTGGCGACGACCGCGGGACCGCCGTGTCCCGGCCCGGCGAGATAAATGATGTTGGCGGCTCTCTCGGCGATCACGCGATTCAGGTGAACGTATAGAAGGTTCAGCCCGGGCGACGTGCCCCAATGCCCCAGCAGGCGTGGCTTGATGTGCTCGTTCCGGAGGGGCTCGCGCAGCAACGGGTTGTCCTGGAGGAAGATCTGTCCGACCGTGAGATAGTTGGCGGCGGCCCAGTACCGATCGATTTGTGAGAGGAGATTGGCCGAGAGGGGTCCTTCCGTGGAGACACCATCCGGCGCTAACGTCGCGTGTGCGTTTGGCGCGAGCACGGCGCTCGAGACTGACGGATCGAACACAAATTGTGGATCGCTCATGACAAATGGCCTCGCTGTTGTTCCCTAGATTGTCACAATCACAATAAGTCCGCGGCGGTCACGTGAACATCCTGGTTCTCAATTTCGGCTCGTCATCCGTGAAGTTCCACCTGATAGATACGGACGAGGCGGCTATCACCGGCTCCAGCGATCGCCGCCTGGCGAACGGCCAGATCGAGCGCATCGGCGGCGAAGCGATCATCACGCTGATGGCTGCGGGCAAGGAGCCCGTAAAGAGCGTGCGGGCAGTTCGAGATGACGGCGCCGCCGTCGAATATCTCATCGAGTGGCTCACGAGCGAAGCATCCGGGGTCCCGATCGCCAGCGTCGCCGATATCGAAGCAGTGGGGCATCGCGTCGTCCACGGAGGCGAGCAGTTTACGCACTCGACGCGCGTGGACGACGGGGTCCTGCGCGCGCTGGAAGCCCTCATTGAGCTCGCTCCATTGCACAATCCACACAACCTGCGCGGAATTTCCGCGGCACGGGCGGTTCTTGGTCCTGGTGTTCCACAGGTCGCAGTCTTCGATACGGCCTTCCATCACAGTCTGCCGGAATCTGCCTACGTCTATGCGATTCCGTATCAGTTCTACCGGCGCTATCGCGTCCGCCGCTACGGCTTTCACGGGACCTCGCACCGATACGTCGCCTACCGGTATCGCCAGCTCACGAATCGAACGCGCGAAGCGACAAAGATCATCACGCTTCACCTCGGCAACGGCGCGTCTGCGTGCGCCATCGCGGCAGGCCAGTCGGTCGACACGTCGATGGGCTTCACGCCGCTCGAGGGACTCGTCATGGGCACGCGATCGGGAGATCTCGATCCTGCGATTCTCGATTTTGTGTCGGCGAAGGAGGGCATGACCCTCCGCGATCTCGACCTGATGCTCAACAAGCAATCGGGCCTGCTCGGCATATCGGGGCTGACGGCCGATATGCGTGAGCTGTTGGCCGAGGAAGCGGAACATGGGGATCGGCGGGCGCGACTGGCGATCGACATTTTCTGCTATCGGATCAAGAAATATCTCGGCGCGTATCTCGCGGCGATGAACGGCGCCGATGCCGTGATATTTGCGGGTGGCATCGGAGAGAATTCGCCGGACGTGCGCCGTCGCATCTGCCAGGGACTCGACTGGCTCGGGATCGAGGTCGACGCCTCGCGTAACAACGCGCTCGTCGGCGCGGAGGGGCGCATCGATGCGAAGGGCTCGCGGGTCGAGCTATGGGTCATCCCAACCGACGAGGAGTTGCTGATTGCCCGCGACACGTGGCGTGTCGTGACCGGCGCAGACGTGAGGGACTAGCGGGGCGTACCGCACCGTGCCGGCGTCAGAAGGGACGTGCAGGAACTCCCGCAGCTCCGCACCTGCATGCCCCCGGCTTACAGCTTCGCGCGGCGAAGCAACTGCGCATTGACAGCGACGATGACCGTGCTCGCCGACATCAATACTGCCCCGACGGCGGGGGAGAGCACGACGCCCCGGGACGCCAGAACCCCGGCGGCGAGTGGGATCGCGACGACGTTATATCCGGCTGCCCACCAGAGATTCTGAATCATCTTGCGATAACTCGCGCCAGAAAGCGATATGATCCGCGGCACGTCGCGCGGGTCACTCCGCACCAGGACGATGTCACCGGCTTCCACTGCGACCTCAGTGCCCGCCCCGATAGCGATTCCGACGTCGGCGGTGACGAGCGCGGGGGCGTCGTTCACGCCGTCACCCACCATCGCCACTTTCTTTCCCCAGGCCTGCAGCTCCCGGATTCGCATCGCCTTTTCGTCCGGAAGCACCTGCGCGAGCACGGCGTCGATCCCGAGCGCCTTCGCGACAGCGTCCGCGACCGGCTGCGCATCGCCCGTGATCATGACCACTTCGATGCCCTTCTCGTGCAGCTGTCGAATGGCCTCGAACGATTCCGGGCGGACCGCATCGGCGACCGTGAAAAGGGCGAGGACCCGGCTTCCCTCTATCAGATAGATCGCAGTCTCACCCCGCGATGCCGCGCGCTCCATCGCTGCACGTAGCGCGGGCTCGGGGTTGATGTTCAGGCTCGCGAGAAGGTTCGGACCGCCCCCGGCGAGTTTCCGGCCATCGACTGTGCCTTTTACGCCGCGTCCCGCCGCATACTCGAAGCCGGTCGAGGCGGGTATCGATAACTTGCGCTCCTCCGCGCTCTTTACGATCGCGCGCGCGATTGGATGCTCGGAATCGCGCTCGAGTCCGGCGGCCAGACGGATCGCCTCATCGGCGGACATTCCATCCACCGTTGCGACCTCGACGACCCGGTGCTCTCCGAGCGTGAGCGTGCCTGTCTTGTCAAACACCACTGTCGTGAGGTTTCGTGCCTCCTCGAGTCCGCGACGGTCCCGAACGAGGAGTCCGCTCCGCGCGCCGAGGGTCGTCGAGATCGCGATGACGAGCGGCACGGCGAGACCCAGTGCGTGCGGGCACGCTATCACGAGCACGGTCACCATTCGCTCGACGGCGAACGCCGGGTTGCCGGGTTGCAGGACCAGCCACACGATCAGCGCCACCGCGCCGGAGATCACGGCGACGATTGTGAGCAGCAAAGCGGCACGATCCGCCAGCGCCTGCGCGCGCGAGCGGGAGTTTTGCGCCTGTTCGACGAGCCTCATGATGCCCGCGAGAGCCGTGCGCTCACCGGTCCCGGTCACTTTCACGCGCAGTGAGCCGGACGCGTTCACCGTGCCGGCGATGACCTTGTCCTCCGTCTTCTTCTCTACAGGACGCGATTCACCGGTGAGCATCGACTCGTCGACGCTGCTCGACCCCTCGAGGATCACGCCGTCGGCTGGAACTCTGGCGCCCGGCCGCACGAGGACGATATCGTCCTCTCTCAGCGCCGAAATCGAAACCTGCTCGAGCTGCTCGCCGACGACCCGAACCGCGTCGTTCGGCAGCAGCTTCGCCAGCTCCTTCAGCGCGCCCTGAGCCTGCATTATCGACCGCATCTCGATCCAATGCCCGAGCAGCATGATCGTGACGAGCGTCGACAGCTCTTCCCAAAGCGGCATACCCGGGAAGCCGAAGCTCACCGCCACGCTGAAAGTGAATGCAACCGAGATCGCCAGGGCGATCAGGGTCATCATTCCTGGAACGCGATCGCGAAGCTCCCTCGTCGCGCCCTCGATGAACGGCAGACCTCCATACACGAACACAGCCGTCCCGAATACGGCGGGCAGCCATTGCGATCCGGGAAAGTGCGGCGCGGTGTATCCGAGCGCTCGCTGGAGCATGTGCCCCCAGACGAGCGTTGGGAGCGTCAGGAGCAGCGAGATCCAGAACTTGTCGCGGAACATCGCGACGCTGTGACCCGCATGCTTGTCGTGGCCGGAATCAGCGGAGGACAGTCCGTGGCCGGAGTCATCCGGGGGCATTCCGTGGCCGACATGGTGATGGGTTCCGCCCGTCATGCCCATGTCACGTCGCGCTATGGCAGCTGCAAGGGGAGCTTGTACGCGGGAAGGTCAGGAGCCTCACCCCGTCAAAATAGGCTCCTGACCTGGAAAAAGTTGACGATCAGGCCGGAATCAGATCCGCCCTGACTCCGTCCTCGGACGGTGACTTCCCCATTTCGGCGACATTCTCCGGCCTGAACACAAGCATCGACACTCTCGACGAGTGCATCACTGCGTCAGCGACGCTGCCGCGAATCAATCGGGCCAGCCCGCCGCGTCCATGCGTGGCAATCGCGATGAGATCAGCCCGTTCCCGGCCGGCAAAGTCGCCGATCGCGCCGGCGACATTCTCGCCGATGACGATGTCTGTCGTTACCGTCACGCCGTTGCGGCGAAGCTTGCCAGCCACGCGGTGCAGATACGCCTGCGCGCGCGAAATGTCCTTGTCCCACCACGGCAAGGTCGGATCCTCGACCTCCTGCTGCGAATAGGATTTCGGGATGAGAACATTCAACAGCGTGATCTCTGCTTCTTCGAGCTTTGCCAGCGCAAGCACCCGCGGCAGAATCTGCTCAGCGAGCGTCGAGCCATCGAGCGGTACGACTATGCGCCTGAATGCATGGCTGACCTGCGGGTTCAGGTAGCTCGTTGGAGGCTTGACGACCAGAACGGGAATTGTCGTGTGTCGAATGAGCGAATCGGTCACGCTGCCCAGCGAGAGCCGGGAAATGCCGCTGCGTCCGTGCGTGCTGATCACTATCAGATCAACTTCGTTGCGGCGCGCGTAACCCTCGAGGACATCGCCGATAGGACCGGCATGCAGATCTACGGTGACCTCGGCATTCGACGTGACTCGGCATTCCGCGGCCAGGGCATAGAGCTCGGTCAACGCCTGATCGCGCTCGCTGTGGACGACTTCCGCCGCGATCGCCGTGCCCTCGGCCGTCGCCGCCATTCCGAAGAATGAACCCGTTGCCAGAACTCGGACCAGTCTGAGCTTGGCCCCGCTCTGTTCCGCGATTCTGAGTGCAACCCGGATCGCCTCGCGGTCGAATCCCGAGCCGTCGGTTGGGGCCATGATCACTTTGTACATACAAGCCTCCTCGTAGCTGCAAGCGCGTGACTTCGCGGCGCAATCGCGCCCCGGCATGATCAAATGTCGGTAATAGGGCGCGGTGGCCCAGTCAGCTTAAAGCTGAATTCGTGTCAGATTTTCCCTGTTTTGTGCGGGTATGATCGCGCTCAAAGGGAAGGTCGCCGGCCTGGAAGATGCTTGGACTCATCCCGCCGGCTCGCCGAAGCTCGGAGTTATCCCGCCGGCCCCGAGTCCTACGGTTTTGCTTTACCCTGGCCGACCGACCAGACGTACGACGCCACTGCCATCGCCTGGGCGGGTGAAATTCCGCCTGGGAATGCAACCATCAAGGTGGACGGCACGCCGTGCGTAGCCACGTAGTAGATCGCCGCGAATTCGCCGTTCTTGGCATCTCTCCAGGCGTGCTGTTTCAGCGTAGGGGCGATCTGAGTTCCTTCGAGGTTTTGCCCGTGACAGGCAAAACACGTCCCCTGACCGTGAAAGATCGCCCGACCCAGCTCCACCATCGCCGGCGTGATCGCGCTGGTATCTGGCTGTGCGGTGCCCTGTTGATGCAGCGCGAGCGCGCTGGCACCCGCGAACATCACCATCGCAACCGCCAGGAGCAGGCTTCTCACAGTCGTGTGGAGGTAACCCGGATGTGAGTCTCCGGCGTCAAACCGACGGGGATCGCTGCCATATCTCTTCGAGCGACATGCGACCCGGCCCATTCAGCGCGAATGTGAGGCAGGCGCCGAGCAGCGTCAGCTCGAACTCGTAGCCATAAGGCGCGAAGAAGCCACCATGGAAACGCGCGACGAGTATGGCAATCAGCATCTCGAAGGCGAGCAGCGCACCGGCCAGCCGGGCAAATACTCCCAGAAGAATCGCCAATCCGCCGAGCAGCTCCACCGCGACGACGATTGTCGCGGACACGAGCGGTAACGGAAGGCCGAGTTTCCCCATGATGTCCGCGGTTCCACCGAGGCCGAAAATGAAGAGCTTCTGCGCACCGTGCATCAGGAATACGAGCCCCACGACGATCCGGAGTGGAAGCATCCCCCATTTAACGAAACGAGCGCCAGTGCCTTTCATCTCACCACTCCGCGACGTGACATGCCTGATTGCTCGTCGAATGATCCCGTGCAGTTGTCAGAACGCCAGCCACAAATATAGGAAGAGTGTGTTGTTGTCGGTGGCCTTACGGCCCGCTGCGTCATAATCGTTTGATGCGCCATTGAACGTGTTGTACAGAACGTACTGAAGCCCCAATCGCGTATTCTGCCATGGATTGACGGCGAGCTCCCCGATTTCCCCCCTCGAGTTTGGACTTCCCGTCCGGCTACCCGTAACGGATGCCGGAGCGAAGATGATCGCATCGCTGGTGCCGGTGGTCTGGAAGTACCCGGCGCTCAGTGCATAGTGCAGGCTGGGCTCGAAAGTAAGATTGGTACGAAGAGTCGACAGATTCTCGTGCAGATTTGCGGCTTCGGGGGGCGCAGCAGCCACGAACGCGGAAAGAGTCTGACTCTCGTGGATGAAGGCAGCCCGCCCAATCCACATGCCGATTCCCGCCTTGTGCTCGATTTGCGCATCAACCGCAGCGTCTGTGTAGTTGTTCGTTGGTCCGGTCACACCTTGCGGGAACAAACGCGCGGCAAAGCCGTACGTTCCGATCATCCCATATGTGGATGGCCACGCGTGCTGGAGTGCCACCCGCCAGTAGGGGATGACCCCCTTCGTTACATTCGTGGCGGTACCGTCGAGCGGCTCTGCTGCACCCTGAGGTGCGGATCGGTAAGCGGTGAGCTCCGTGTACAGGGTGTAATCGTACAAGGAATAGGCTCCCAGCCCTGCCACCTGTTGGCCAAGCCCGCCATCGATCAGCGTGCTGGCGGCGGGAGACGGAGCGACCTCGGAACCCATGAACGGGAAACCCCACGCGGGCACGGAATTCCAGACATCCTGAACAGTCGGGTTGTTGTGCAGAGTGAAACCGAGAAGCAGGTCGCGGTTGGCTACGCTGGTATGCTTCGCCCAGCGCAAGTCGACGTTGTCAATCCCGATCGCGCCATCCGCCGCCGCATAGGTGAACTGAGTGAACATCCCGACGTGCGGAGTAATCTCCCCCGCGACGAACAGACTCAGCTCCTGTGGAAAGCCGACGGTCCCATTCTGTGTTCCGGGCTGCGCTCGCGCAGTTTGCGTGAGGCCAGTCACGACCATTGCGGCCAACGGCGGAAACGTGGCCAACTTGAGTGATTCGTGGCCGACCGAATCGCCGGGTTGACCAATGGTCGGAAGCGCCGTGAGTGTGTAGCCATTGAGCTTGAACAATCGCCCGAATGGCGTCAGTTGTGGAAACTGATAGTGGCACGCGGTACAGGCGAGCCCGGTTTGGCGGGAGAAGCTCGGAACAAACAGTTTTGCGAGGGCTGCGGTGAGCGAAGCCGGCGCGACCGCGTGATCGGCTGAAACGCCGAGGATCGCATCGACGCGACCTGTCGTTTTCGTCAGATTTCGCTGTCGGATTTCGCCGGTCGGAAGGGCGCTCAAAGCAGCCGGGACCAGCCCGAACGCGAGCAGTGTGGAAACAACGCTGACCTTGAAGCCACCGTGCATGCGGTTAATGCGCATGGGGCCGTCCGTATCAAGGAGGAACGACTTCACTCGCTAGCGCGTAATGCGTTAGCGGATTAAACGTAATCGGGTTGCCGACCCCTGCGTCTGTAAGGAAATCCCTGATTTGCCGCTCTCTCCCATTTCCGCGCGACGACAGCTGATCTGCGAAATCGCGGCGACGTCGTTTCGTGCTGGCAAGGGAACTGTCCACTCCGGAACAGTGACCACTGCGCGTCTTGCGAGCTTCGACAGCGCCGGCTCAGTCGTGTTGCGCTGCGCATCAATCATTAGAAACAGCGGAGCGATGCGGCAAGTATTGGCACGGTCCGCCAAATGGATGTAATCACAAGCCGGTGAGGAAAACTCTCACAAAGTCGGGGTGCATCTCCGACGGACAGTTGCGAGGGCCAGTTGCAGCTTCAGATGTGGATTCTTACGAAGAGAACTCGATGACTTGAAGTTTTCTCTGAACGATTGCGCGGGACAGGAGGAGCAATGCACAAAGTGATCATGGCACCTACGGAAGGCTTGGAGGAAGAGATGGCGGCGATCTCCGTGGCGGTGAAGCTGGCGCAACGTTTCGGTGCGGATCTTCACCTCGTTCGAGCAGAGGCCCCTCCGCTTGGAATCGAGACCGTGCCCCGGCCTCCAGTGCTGAACATCACCGATCAGACACTTCTGGATGAACGCGTCGCGCGTTTGCGCAAACTGGAGGCACTCGGCAACGAGTACCAAGCTCTCGGTAACATCAGAGTCACTACGGCCCTCGAGGATGGGCCTGTAACCTCGACCCTTGCCGACTATGCCACTAAGCACAACGTCGATCTGATCGTGATGTCCAGTCACTGTCGTGGCGGGATGAAGAGGCTCACACTCGGCAGCGTGACCGATTATCTCGTTCGGAATACGAACATTCCCGTTCTGGTGGTCAGGCCGTCCGCTTCCCTTATCGAGGCGCCTCCGGAAAGGATGTTCAACCGGATCGTAGTTCCGCTCGACGCATCCGAACTCGCCGAGGAGGTCCTGTCCGAGGTGTCCGAGCTGGCGTTGAAGTTTGGTTCGACGGTAAGCCTGGTCCACATACTCACTCCAGAGACCTATTCCCAAAAGGAGATCATGCAGCCCGGCCTGCCATGGTGGGACGAGGACATTGCTATAGCGAATTCCTATCTCGAGGAAGTCGCGGCTCACCTCACCGCGCAGGGATTTACGGTGAGCAAGGATGTGGTCCTGAGTGATAACATCGCGTCGGCGATTCTGGATTACGCGACGCGAACGAGAGCGGATATCATAGCTCTCGCAACCCGTGGGAAGGGTGGGATTGGTCGGTTGGTATTCGGGAGCGTCGCCGACGAGATCACACGGAGATCGCCCATCTCGCTGCTGGTGCTTCACCCGGGACATGGCGCTGTTGCTGATGACGCGTCGGGACGGTCCGAGAGCGGTCTGCTGGCGAAAGGATAGATGAAAGCCCCAAACCTAGACCATCCGCGAGGGCCATTTGATTAGGAGAGCACCATGAATTCAAGCGACAAAGTAATCGACCCGGTTTGCGGTATGACCATCGTGATTGCAGAGGCTCCGTTCAACGCGGAGCACAACGGATCGGCCTATTATTTCTGCTCCATGCAGTGCGCGTCGAGCTTCAATGCCGACGCTGACGCGTATGCGGCCGCCGCAAAGCTAGATTTGCCAGGCTGGGGAGAAACACCCCACCCAGAGAATGTCGTCAAGCAGTTTCGGAAAAGGGACGCGCGCCCCGAATAACGATCGGTAAGCAGGAGATTAAAGGCTCCTGCAACGACTGTT
>DASWBC010000237.1:0-1771 GCA_036390815.1 Gemmatimonadaceae bacterium | reverse complement strand
TAGTCAAGGAGGGGTACAAACAATCGTGCAAACAGATATTCACAAGAACGGACTTAAGACGAAGAAAAAGGGCCGGTCCACGATTCCACTTCGCGAGCGGATTCTCGTGGCGGCTGGAGACCTGTTTCATAAACATGGGATCCGAGGGGTCGGCGTCGAGGCGATCGCCGAGGCGGCGCAGACGAACAAGATGACGCTGTACCGCTACTTCGAGTCGAAGGACGAGCTGATTACTGAGTGGGTTCGCGGGATGGTCGCCCACAAAGAGGAAGACTGGAAGGATCTCAACGCCAGTCACCGCGGAGATCCGGAGGGGCAGCTCCAGGACTGGAGCCGGCGCACAGCCGCCCAGCTTCGCGCGATGGAAGAACGCGGCTCGGCCCTTGGCAACGCCTTCGCGGAGCTGCCCGATCCAAATCACCCCGCGCGGCGCATCATGAAGGAGCACAAGCTTCGAGTGCACAAGCGCGTCGTTCGCCTTTGCAGGGCGGCCGGATTCCCGGATCCCGCCTTCTCCGCGAACCTGTTTACCATGATGCTGGAAGGCGCCCATTCGTGCGGCACTTGTGTCGGGATGAGGCAGATTGGTGAGCATCTCGTGCAAGTCGTGGATCTGATGGTGGAAAACAACCGCCAACGGGCCGCGCGCTAGATCGATCGACGGAGCCGTCTCACGCGGCTGGTCCTTGGCTCTACCTACTCGTCGAACGAGGACCGGCGAAATCGACACGCCGGCCGATTGCGCGCTATTTGAACACGAGGTGGGCAAACTGGGATTCGAGATTCCAGTAGATGAGCGCGACGGCCGTCAGGTCATACGCCGCGTGGGCAAACATGAGCATCCAGAGCCGCCCCGTGACCGCGAAGATTGTCCCGAACACGAGCCCGGTGATCATGGCCTGCTCGACACCAGCGAGCCCCTGCACGTGATAGTGGCCCATTGCGAACAGTCCGGAGGTTAGCACTATGGTTAGAAACCTGGCCCATGTGGCGGTTCCGATGAGCCTGCCGAGCCGTTCGAACATGTAACCGCGGAACACGGTCTCCTCGCCCCAGCCCGCGACGACGATCATGGCGAGCACCACCCCCGGGAGGGCGGCCGTATTTCCGACCAGGTAGTGGTACGCCTGATTGAGCGGCGGCGCGCCGAGCAGAGGCATCACGAGCACCTTCGTCACGATTTTGAACGCGACCCCGAAGGTGATCCCGATAACCACGGCGCGGGTCCAGCTCTCCGGCCGCACGTAGCCGATTGCTCGCCACGCCGTGTGCGAGAGTCGGGCCCACAGCAGCACAAGGATGGCACTGAGTGGCGCCAGGACCAGATTGCCCGCGAGGATGACCACGATCGAGAGGATTCCGAGCGGGCCGAACCCACGGAGCTCCTCGGCGATGTGATCGTCGGAAAGCCGTGCAGCTCGCGTTTCGTCCGGAAGCTCGGGAACGGTCAAGCCCGCGGACGCTGGCGATAGGAGCGCGGTGACTTGTCGGATTTGATCATCGATCTTGTCATCGGTCAAAAGCGCCATTGTCGATATACAATGCTCACGTCCCCCGTCTGGCTCGGCACGACGTACGGCGGACGCTTGGGAATCGTCACGCCGGGAACCGGCAGAATGCCGGGCCGCCGCGCAGCAAGTTCGAGGTCTATATGGCCCCCCGCCGGAATCGAGAGCGCGACGATCGCGCCGGTGTCGGGAACCGCCCAGTATTGCATCACCCACTCCCGCGCGCGAAGCCGGTATCGAGTCGTGTCGACGACCCGTCCATC
>DASWBC010000236.1:0-1565 GCA_036390815.1 Gemmatimonadaceae bacterium | reverse complement strand
GATGCGGACCGTCTCCTTCTCGTGGCGACCGATCGCGTGAGCGCCTTCGACGTCGTGATGGGCGAAACGATCCCTCACAAGGGCGCCGTCCTGACGCAGATCACGGCGTGGTGGCTGCGCCGGCTCGAGGACAGGGTCGAGCACCACATGCTTTCGGCGGACATCTCGGAGATCGTCCGCGAGGTCTCCTCGCTGCGCGATCACGAGCAGGAGCTGCGGGGCCGCTCGATGCTGTGCCGGCGCACGACAGTCTTCCCCATCGAGTGTGTAGTGCGGGGTTACCTCGCGGGTTCCGCCTGGAAGGAATACCGGGAGCGCGGCACTCTCGCCGGTGAAGCTCTGCGCCAGGGACTGCGCGAATCCGATCGTCTCGATCCTCCCATCTTCAGCCCGGCGACCAAAGCCATTCAGGGGCACGACGAGAACATAACCGTCGGCCGCATGCGGACGCTGATAGGTGATTCCGCCGCGACGGAGCTGGAGAGACTATCGCGCAGCATCTACGAGGCCGGCAGCGCAATCGCCGCCGGGCGCGGGATCATCATCGCTGACAGCAAGTTCGAGTTTGGCCGCGCGAAGAGCACTGGGGGCGAGGGGGTCGAGCAGGTTATATTGGTGGATGAAGTGCTCACTCCCGACAGCTCGCGCTTCTGGCCGGCCGACAGCTATGAGCCGGGGCACGGCCAACCCAGCTTCGACAAGCAGCCGCTTCGCGACTATCTGGATGCGGAAAAGCGGGCTGGGCGATGGGATGGGAATTATCCGCCACCCCCGCTTCCGAAAGACGTGATCGACGCTACGAGCGAGCGCTACCTCGACATTTATCGTCGCCTGACCGGACACTCACTCGACCCCAACGGCTCACATTGAACTTCGCGCGCGAAGGGCTCCTTTTCATTGCGATTGCCGCCGTCATCGCCGCCGGCGCCTTCGGTTTCGCAATCAGCCGCCGCTCCTGGGGCCTCTGGCTCGCCGCGCTCGTCCTGCTCCTGCTCGCGCTCTGGGTCGCCTACTTCTTCCGTGACCCCGAACGCGTCGGTGAGCGAGGCCCTTCGCTGGTCGTGTCGCCGGCGGATGGCAAGCTGATCATGATCGCTGAAGTGGACGAGCCGGGTTTCGTCAAAGGGCGCGCGCTTCGGCTGTCGATCTTCATGAACGTGTTCAATGTGCACGTCAACCGGTATCCGGTCGACGGCGTCGTGAAGTACGTGCACTACAACAAGGGCAAGTTCTTCAACGCGGCTGCCGAGAAATCGAGCCTGGAGAACGAGCAGATGTCGGTTGGGGTCGACACTGGCAGATACCCGATTCTTGTGAGGCAGATCGCCGGACTCATAGCGCGTCGCATCGTGACCTATAGCCGACTTGGCGAGAAAGTGAAGCAGGGCGAGCGGATGGGAATCATCAGATTCGGATCGCGAGTAGACGTGTTCATTCCACCCGGGTCGACCATTAAGGCAAAGCTCGGCGACGCGACGGTCGCCGGCGTCACTATTCTCGCGGAGCTGCCGAAATGATGCTTGCCCCGGATCACTCGAGGCGACAAGCTGCGAGGGGAGATTCCG
>DASWBC010000235.1:0-3864 GCA_036390815.1 Gemmatimonadaceae bacterium | reverse complement strand
GCGCGCGCTCGGGCGAGAGCATTCCGCCATGCGTGAGGAGGGTCATGTATTTCAGCCTCACCGCACCGTTCACCCCTGCCACCAGGTCTTCGAGGTCGCCTCTCAGAGTCGGCTCGCCGCCCGTGAACGTGATGACCATAGGGTTGAAGAACCTGGCGGCCGCGGCGAAAGAGTTTATCTCCGTCGCCTTGGCTGAGGGATCAGTCTTCCAATAGTCGCAGAAGCCGCAGCGGGCGTTGCAGCGCTTCGTGACCTCGAAAGACACGAGGACCGGACGACGCCTTACCGTGAGATACGCGTATTTTACGAGGAAGATCGGGACGTGCCATGGCTTGAACTCACTGGTGAGCATGTCAGCCGATCATCGGGAGATGCAGTCCGTGCTTGTGGGCCGTCTTGATTGCTTCCTCGTAGCCCGCGTCGGCGTGGCGCGCGACGCCGGTGCCCGGGTCATTCGTGAGCACGCGCTCGAGGCGGACTCGCATCTCCGGCGTGCCATCGGCGACGATCACCTGGCCGGCGTGAAGCGAGTTGCCGATCCCCACTCCTCCGCCATGATGGAACGACACCCACGACGCGCCGCTCGCGACGTTCAACATCGCGTTGAGCAGCGGCCAGTCGGCGACCGCGTCCGTGCCGTCGCGCATGCCCTCGGTCTCACGGAAGGGTGACGCGACGCTTCCGGTATCGAGGTGATCACGCCCGATTGCGATCGGCGCCGAGATCTCGCCCGACGCCACGAGGTCGTTGATGGCGACGCCGAATCTCGCCCTATCGGTTTGTCCGAGCCAACAGATGCGAGCAGGCAGTCCCTGAAATCTTATTTTCTTCTGGGCGAGCGAAATCCAGCGGCGGAGATGTTCGTCGTTCGGAAACAGCTCGAGCGCGAGATCATCGGTCCGCTTGATGTCGTTCGGATCGCCCGACAGTGCCACCCAGCGGAAAGGACCCTTTCCCTCGCAGAACAGCGGTCGGATGTACTCGGGGACGAATCCAGGAATGTCGAACGCGTTGCCGAGTCCCGCGTCGAGCGCAACGGTGCGGATGTTGTTGCCGTAGTCGAAGGTGACCGCTCCGCGCTGCTGCATCTCGAGCATCGCGGTCACGTGGCTCACGACCGATGCTGTCGAGCGGCGAATGTACTCTTCCGGGCTCGCATCTCTCAGCGCGAGTGCCTGCGCGAAGCTCATTCCGGCCGGCACGTAGCCGTTCAGCATGTCGTGCGCGCTCGTCTGGTCGGTGACCACGTCGGGGGTGACTCCGCGCCGCACGATCTCCGGGAGGACGTCGGCAGCGTTGCCCAGTAATCCTATCGAGATTGCTTCGCCTGTCTGTGTTGCGTGCGAGATGATCTCCAGAGCTTCGTCGAGATTCCGCGCCTTGCGGTCGAGATAGCGCGTCGCAAGCCGTTTCTCGATGCGCGACTCGTCGACCTCGACGATCAATGCCGCCGCTCCCTGCATCGTCGCGGCGAGCGGCTGCGCGCCGCCCATTCCTCCGAGCCCCGCTGTCAGAACGAAGCGTCCCCGCAGAGATCCCGCAAAATGCTTTCGGGCGACGGATCCCAGCGTCTCATAGGTGCCCTGCACGATTCCCTGCGAGCCGATGTAGATCCACGAGCCGGCGGTCATCTGGCCGTACATCATCAGGCCTTTGCGCTCGAGCTCCCGGAAATGCTCCCACGTGGCCCAGCGGCCGACGAGGTTGCTGTTGGCGATCAGGACGCGCGGCGCGCCCGTGTGGGTGCGAAAAACTCCGACCGGCTTTCCGCTCTGCACCAGCAGCGTCTCGTCCGCGCCGAGGTTCGTCAGCTCGCGCACGATCGCATCGAAGCACTCCCAGTTGCGCGCGGCTTTCCCCGTTCCCCCGTACACGACGAGATCTTCGGGACGCTCGGCCACGTCGGGATCGAGATTGTTCATCAGCAGCCTGAGCGCGGCCTCCTGGTGCCAGCCTTTGCACGAGATGGTCTTGCCGCGGGGCGCGCGAATCTCCCGACGCCCCTGCCCGGGGACGTCGAACGCGCTCGGATCGAAACGCACTCTCAGATCGGTCATGCCACCGTTCCGATGTCGGCGAAGCGCATGTCCGAGACAGCGGCACGGAGCGCCGAGATGTCGCCGCTCAGCACGCGGTCACCCTCGAGCCTCGGCACGATCGCACGCACCCGCCGGTGAGCCGTGCGCACGCCCTGGCCGGGACGCAGCGGCGCCCTGAAATCGATTCCCTGTGCTCCACACATCAGCTCGATCGCCAGAATGTTCTCCAGATTCCGAAGAACACGCCGCGCCTTCCACGCCGCGCCCATCGCCATTGGGACGACATCTTCCTTGCTGCCGTCCGTCGGGATCGTGTCCACGCTCGCGGGATGTGAGAGCACCTTGCATTCGCTGGCCAGCGCTGCGGCTGTCACTTGCGCCATCATGAAGCCGGAGTTGACGCCAGCGTCGGGCGAAAGAAACGCCGGCAAACCCTGGTTGAGATCGGGATGAACCAGCCTGTCTATACGCCGCTCCGCCATTGTCGCCAGGTGTGTCATCACGATCGCGAGGAAGTCGAGCGCCATGGCGACTGTAAGTCCATGAAAGTTTCCGCCGCTCAGCGTTTCGCCATTTTCGAAGACGAGCGGATTGTCGGTCGCCGCGTTGAGCTCTCTCGAGACCGCCTCGTCAATGAAGTCGAGCGCGTCGAGCACAGGTCCGTGGACCTGGGGCATGCAGCGGAGCGCGTAGGAATCCTGCACGCGCGGATCGCCGTGCCGGTGGGACTCGCGCAGCTCGCTGTCCGCGAGCAGGTCGCGAAGCAGCGCCGCAGAACGAGATTGCCCTTTCTGGCCACGGGCATCGTGAATCCTTTCGTCGAAGGCGACGGGAGTGCCGAGCAGAGCCTCGAGCGACATTGCGCCCGCGACGTGGGCGGTGCGCCACAGTGAGCGTGCGTGGACGAGCGCAATGAGCGCTACCGCAGTGTGAGCTTGAGTTCCATTGATGAGCGTGATCCCTTCCTTCGGCGCGAGAACCACCGGCTTCGCGCCAACCTCACGCAGAAGCTTCGCCGCCGAGTCTTCGCGATCGCCCTTGATCAGCGTTCCCTCGCCGATGAGAGCGAGCGCGAGATGCGCGAGCGGCGCGAGATCACCGCTCGCCCCGACGCTCCCCTGCTCAGGAATTGGAGGATAGATATCGCCGTTCAACATCTCGAGAATGAGATCGACGAGATCCGGACGCGCGCCCGAGTAGCCCTTTGCGATGACGTTGGCGCGGAGGAGCATCATCGCTCTCACTTCGCGCTCCGGCAGCCGGTCCCCGACTCCCGCTGCGTGGCTGCGCACGACGTTCACCTGCAACTGGGCCAGCTTGTCGTGGGGAATTGCGACCTCTGAAAGTTTTCCGAAACCTGTGGTGACTCCGTAGACGACGGAGTTACTGCGCACGATGTCGTCCACGACGGCGCGGGTGCGGAGCATTCGCTCGCGAGCCTTCGGCGCCAGGCCGACGCGCAGCCGCTCCGCCGCTACCGCATAGGCTTCATCGACGGTAAGCGTGTCACCGTTGATGAGAAGTTTCTCTGTCATTTCCTTTTCCGCGCGCGCCGGGCGGGGCTGCGCTTCTTCGGGGCGGTTCTTTTTGTCTTCTTCGCGGACCGGACCTTTGTCTTCTTCGGGCGAAGGACTTTCGTCTTCTTCGGGCGAAGGACCTTACCCTTCTTCGCGGGCCGGACTCTTGTCTTCTTCGCGGCGGCGGTGGACTGGGGCCTCGTTGTCGGCTTCGGTTGGCTTGCGGCAATACCCCGACGCACCACTCGCTGAACTGGATCCCACCGCCACCCCCCTTCGCCGGGATTGATTTCCACTCCGCCCAGCCA
>DASWBC010000234.1:0-2171 GCA_036390815.1 Gemmatimonadaceae bacterium | reverse complement strand
AGCTCGGGCGATGCGGCAATTAGCGCGGGAGCGGGTCCTTTGCCGTCCAGCCAGATCCCCACCGCGTCGTAAACGAGCTTGGCCTTATTGTGCACGAGCGCGCGGTACACCGACCCATTGGTGAGCGCGCCATCGGCTGCGACGTCGAATTGGATGACGACCGCCAGGCGATCCTCGCCCTCGTTGAGCGAACTGAGATCGGTCGAGAGTCGCTCCGGCAACATGGGAAACACCGCGACTCCGGTGTAGACGGAGGTCGTGTTCGCAGCCGCATGTTCATCGGCGGCGGAGCCGAGCATCACGAGACTGTCCACGTCTGCGACGCCGATTCGGATTCGGATGGAACCGTCGGCGAGACGCTCTGCTACTTCGATCTGGTCGAGGTCGCGCGACTCACGGTTGTCGACCGACGACCATGGAAGTGCGCGCAGGTCGCTGCAACCGGAGGGCAGGGGATCATCGGACGGATCGTCGAGTGATCTCACCTCGCGCATCACCGCCGCGGAGAACTCGGGCTCGAACCCGTTCAGCCGCATGGCGGCGACCGCCGTGCCGCGAAGAGTCTGCGAAGGATCAGTTACTGCAGGCACTCACGAATGTCGTAACTGCCGGCGGGCCGGAGCCGGCGCCTTCGTCGTGCTTGAAGAAAACGTACGCGTCCTTCCAGGTCTGTCCCGTCACGACCTTCGCCCAATCGACGAGCGCAGCGTCATCGTAGTCGAGGCGATGCAGTCGCAGATATCCCCACGACGCGGTGCTGACGACCGGGACCTTGAAGTCCTCCTGTTCCGCCACGCACATCGCGATGTCACGCTCTCGCATCGCGTCGTAGACTTCGTCGTCGAACCAGCTCTCGTGCCGGAACTCGAACACGTACCTGCGATCGGTCGGCAGCAGGCCGAGGAATCCGCGAAAGCGGTCCACGTCCTTTTTCAGATTGGGTGGCAGCTGAAAGAGAATCGGCCCCAATCGGTCGCCGAGCACGGCGGTGTTCTTGAGCAGGAAGTCGACGAGATCAGCCGATTGTTCCTTGAGCCGCGCGTGATGCGTGATGCGCTGGCTCGCCTTGAGCGCGAACGTGAATGTCTCCGGCACTTGCGCCGCCCATTCGCGCAGTACGTTCTCCCTCGGCAAGCGGTAGAAGGTGTTGTTGATCTCCACCGCTGGAAATTTGCTGGCGTAGTAGGCGAGGAATCCGTCGTCCTTGAGATCAGCAGGGTAGAAGTTTCCCTTCCACTCCTTGAACGCGTAGCCGCTGGTCCCGGCGAGAATCTTCACGACGCCTTGCGCTTGGACTCGCCTTTCTCCTTTTCCTTCTCCTTCTTGGGTTTGTCCCCGGCGAGACTCGCCTTCAGGGCCTGCATCAGGTCGAGCATCTTGGTGTCGGCGCCCGGCGTGATGTCAGCCGTGATGTCCTGTCCGTCGACCTTGCGCTGAATGGTCTCCAGCACCCGTTCGCGCACCGTGTCTTTGTACTTGTTGGGCTCGAACGCCTCGTTCGACGTCTGATCGATCAGCTGCTTTGCGAGCTTGAGCTCGGCGTCCTTCACATCGCCGGCCGGGATGGTGACTTCGGTCGTCGGCCGAACTTCGTCGGCGTAGTGGAGCTGCTCCATGACGAGCACTCCGTTGAGCGGCCGCAGCAGCACGAGATGCTGTTGTCCCCTCGCTGCGTACTGGCCGAGCGCGGCACGTCCGGTTTCCTTGAGCGCGGCGGCGAGCAGGCGGTAGGCGCGATCGCCGCCCTTGTCGGGACCGAGGTAGTAGACCTTTTCCATGTACTCGCGATCGACGGTTGCGAGGGGGACGAATTCCAGGACGTCGATGGTGCTCGTCGCCTTCTCCTCCAGCGCCTTGAGCTCCTCGGCGGTGAGGACCACGTACTGGTCCTTGGCGAACTCGTATCCTTTCACTGTGTCGTCGCGCGTCACCACCTCGTTGTTGTCCTTGGGGCAGATATACTGCTGCTTGAGGCGGGTACCGCACTTCTTGTGGAGCATGTTGAACGAAATGCTCGCTTTGGATTCGGACGCCGAATAGATGCTGACGGGAACCGAGACGAGGCCGAAGGAGATCGTGGCGGTGCCTATTGATCGGGCTGGCATTGGGTGGGAAGAAAGGGTGGCTGTTGGGGCCAGCCGGGTAGTGCCGGCTGTCACAAAAATTTCTTG
>DASWBC010000233.1:0-7147 GCA_036390815.1 Gemmatimonadaceae bacterium | reverse complement strand
CGCGCGCCGCCTTGATGGGGTCGAGGTCGCCGATAATGTCGGCAACGGTGACGTCGGGCGTGGCGAGCTTCTCGACGTAGCGCTGGTCGGGAACGAGCCACGCGATCGGCGTGTCATCTCCGGCTTCCTTGAGGAGGTTCTTCCCGTACTTGGAGATCGGAGCGAACGGATTGTCGTTCACCTCGCTGCCGGCGATGATGGGCATCTCCGGATCGAGGAGAGTTGTCAGCGCTCGGAGGATCCTCGACTTCGCCTGTCCCCGGAGGCCGAGGAGGATGAAGTTGTGGCGGCTCAGAAGGGCGTTGACGATCTGCGGCATGACCGTCTCCTCGTAGCCGATCACGCCGTGGAAGATGGGTTTTCGGGTAGCGAGACGGGTGAGGAGATTCGAGCGAAGCTCATCTTTTACCGACAGCTGTCTCCGGTCCGGAGAGCCGTAGGCAGAGCGCTTTAGTGCGCCAAATGTTTCCGGGTTGACCGACAACTGACTCTCCGCGGGAAATGCCGACTTTGAGAGTTAATCTAGCCCGTGTGCGTGAGGGCAACCAGAAGGCTCTGCCCTTGACACCTGTTCAGGATGAGATAAATTTTCGCGCGCGCCAAAACGGGCACCGCGATCGCGGGCACGGTACCGGCGACTTATCCCACGTTCCTCTCTAAGGAGATCGTAAATGAAGCGCCTGGCCCTTGTCGCCGCTGTCCTCGCACTAGCCGCATGCACCGCCAAGAAGGATGAAGCAGCAACCGCCGACACCTCCGCTCCTGCCATGGCTCCGGCCCCGGCAATGACGGACACGACGATGAAGATGGACTCGACCGCCAGCACGACCACGACTCCGACGGCGTCGAGCACCACGACCACCAAGACGACCAAGACGACCAAGACGACCTCGAAGAAGAAGTAAGCTCGTCGCGGTCATAAAAAAGGCGCCACTACACAGTGGCGCCTTTTTCGTTTTGCTCGACTTGTACGCTGCATTCTCCGCCGTCCCATCTTGCCTGCAGCGTCGTGCCGGGCGGCACCTCGCGCCTGACCATTCCCAAAGCGACGCCGCCGAATCGCGGTGAGAGGGCGGAGCTTCGAATGTCGCCGATTACCTTGCCGGTCTCGTCCACCAGTTCGGCTCCGTTCGGCGGCGCGGGCCTGGTGACGAACCGGAGCCTGCGCAGGAGGCGATTCACGTGGCCCCGGAAGTGAACGCGCGCGACGGTTTCCTGCCCGATGTAGCAGCCTTTGGTATAGGAGATCGCGGCCAGCTCGTCGAAGTTGGCCTCCTGCGGGAGCGTTGACTCGTCCATGTCGGCGCCCCACTTCGGCCGACCGCTCTCGATGCGCGCGATTTCCCAGGTGTCCTGGCTTCCGGGAAAGACTGCCGCTGCCTCCAGCTTTGCCTTCAGCGAAGCTGCCGCCTCGCTCGGAATGAAGATCTCGAATCCATCGAGATCCATCTCGGGAACGCGGGCGATGATAACCGTCACTCCCTCGAACGGCCGGCTGATATGCGCATACGGAGCGAGATCCGCGAGGTCCTTGTCGTCGACGTCAGCCACGCGCGTCACGGCCAGACGCGCCGACCGTCCAAACACCCCGAAATCACTGAGCTCGATCGTGAGGTCGTGGTAAGGCGCGATGCGCGGATTGACGTATTTGCGCACCATCTCCTTCCATCCGGGAGCGGCGGCGGCGGAAGTGTCGATCAGAAGCGAATCGTCGAGCGCGAAGATGCGGAGGTCCGCGACGATCTTACCCTTGGGAGTGAGTGCGGCGGCGTACTGGCCTTCACCCGGAAGCAGAGCCAGAACGTCGTTCGTCACCATTCCGGTGACCAGCTCGGCGGCCTTCGGCCCCGCGATGCGCATGCGCGCCCGGTCGCTCCGATCGAAAAAGAGAGCACCGTTGTGCAACGCGGAATACCCGTTCATTTCCGACATTACCTGCAATTAAGCCAGTGCCTGGAGCGGGCGCTACTGGCCGAAGGCCGCATAGGATGCGTCGAGCAGATCGACGGGATGAATTGCGCGCGCGGGGATCTCGGCGCGAATCAGGCCGGCGCCGATCTGCATCAGGCAACCCGGATTTCCAGTCGCCACCCACGCCGCTCCGGTAGCACGAATGTTGGCGAGCTTGGGGGCAAGCACGGCGTCGGATGTCTCCGGCTCGATGAGATTGTAGATGCCGGCGCTTCCGCAACATTGATCGGAATCGTGGAGCGGAACGAGCTCGAGACCCGGGATCGCGGCCAGAACGGAGAGCGGGGCCTGCGTCACGCGCTGCGCGTGCTGGAGATGACAGGGCGCGTCGTAGGTGACTCGATAGGAAAGCGGGCCACCCTCGCGAGGACCCGCGGCGGCGAGGAGCTCGCTCACATCTCTCACCCGAGCGCTCATGCCAGCGGCTCTCTCACGCCACTCGGGATCATCCTTCAGCAGATGTCCATACTCCTTCATGATCGCGCCGCAGCCGGCGGCATTGACTGCGATGAACTCGGCGCCGGAGCTATCGAACGCTGCGATATTGCGGCGCGCGAGAGACCGGGCGGTCTCCAGATCCCCGGCGTGCGCGTGAAGCGCGCCGCAACAGCCTTGTCCCGGAGCAGCGACAATCGCGTAGCCATTTACCGCCAGGACGCGCCTGGTCGCGCCGTTCGTCGCAGTGAAGAGCCCGTCCATCACGCAACCGCGGAGTGTTGCAACGTTGCCGCGCTCACCCCGCACCACGGGTTGATAGCGCGAGCGCTCGATCGAGCGGCCGGTGGACGCGAGCATCGCCATTGCGAAGCCCAGGCGCCCCTTCATCCCGGAGAGAAGCGTGGGAATCGGCGTCGCCGCGAGAATTCTCGAGAAGAACATCGCCGGGCGCAGCAACCATTCGCGCGCGAAAACGAAGAGGATCACCCGCGCGATGAAGGGCACCGGCTTGTACTCGCGCAGCGTCGCTCTCGTCGCTTCGAGAAGTTGTCCGTAGGGAACTCCGCTCGGACAGACCGGCTCGCACGCCCTGCATCCGAGACATTGATCGATGTGCTGCTGCACACTTGGGTCGTCCGGCGTGACCGTGCCCTCGAGCAATGATCGCATGAGAAAAATGCGTCCGCGCGGACTGTCGTTCTCGTCCTCGAGATTCAGGTATGTCGGACACGCCTGAAGGCAAAATCCGCAGTGGACGCATGCGTTGATTCCCGGCAGCGCGTCGGCCAATGGAGTGCCCGGGAGCGCGCAACCGGGCATCGGATCGTGCGGGAGTGGATCAGCGGGGACGGCTGCGGTCACGTCAGTCGCCCAGTATGCCGGGGTTCAGAATATTGTGCGGGTCATAAGCCTTCCTGATGCCCCGCGACAACGAATCCGCTATGACGCTCGGCGACACCTCTGCCCACAAATCGGCGGGAAGAGTCTCGTACACGACGCGTTCTTCGAGGGGCATATCCGTCGAAGTCCCAAAGGCGAATTCCCCCGAATCCTCGTGTCCGTTCGGAGCTCGAACAACGAGGCGCAAGACTCCGCGCGCTGGGTCGATGTAATTGAGAATTCCCGACGGCTGCTCCATCAGCATTGACGCCGCAACAACGCGGAACTCTCCCGGCAACCCAGTAACTCTGATCACACAGCCTGATCCCTTTTCCAGAGTTCGGAGCGCCTCCCATACGGATGTCTCCACTTCTTCCACTCCCGCTATTCGCGACACCGCGTTGAGCTGCGCGTCCACAGCGGCCGTGTTACCGCCGAATCGCATCAGACACACTGCTTTTTCGCCGAGACCAAGTGCGAAAGCCGCAGAGGCGCTCAACAACTCCAATGCGTACGGGCTGAAAGACGAGGCGAGGAATGGACGAAGAAAAGCGCTTGACTCCTTCTCGTTCCCGGCAAGGCGAATCACGAAGCTCCGATCTGCCTGTGGCCTCGCGTACAGGCGGAGTGTCACCTCGGTGATCACTCCCAGAGTCCCCCACGAGCCGGTGAGAAGCCGCGACAAATCAAAGCCTGCGACGTTCTTCACCACTTTGCCGCCGCCCCTCACCACATCGCCGCGCCCGTTCACGAACTCGAGCCCGAGCAGGAGATCACGCGGTAGTCCGAAGCTCGATGCCAGCGGCCCGGCGGATGCCGTTGCTATCGTCGCGCCGATGGTTCCATCGTTCGAGCCGTAGGGGTCTAGCGGAAGCCACTGGTCGTGCTCCTGCGTCACGCGCTCGATCTCGGAGAGCGAAGTCCCGGCGCGCACTGTAAGTGTGAGATCACCCGGCACGTAGCCAACGACGCCGGTGTCGTCGCGGAGTGAAAGCGTCTTGTTCGCCCGCACCGGACGCCCCGCGTCGAGCCAAGTCGAACGGCCAGCGATTCGGAGCGGCGATCGAGTCGATCCGCTTTCCTTGATCGCGGAGACAACTGCCTCCGTGCTCACCTGCCCGAAGGATGAGAGGGCTCAGCCTCGAGCGGACGGGGGTCGTCCGCATTCACAGCGCTGACGCCCATGTGCAAGCGGCCATCGGGCACAGCGTGCCATTCCTTGCATGCGTGAACCGGAACGACCTTCCCCGGATTAGACCGCCGCTCGGGATCGAACACCGCGCGCAGCTCGCACATTGCGTTGAGGGAATTCTCGGAGAAGATGGATTCCATGTACCCCATCTTGTCGAGCCCGACGCCGTGCTCGCCGGTGATGCTCCCGCCCGCATCGATGCATGCCTGCATGATCTCGATCATTGCCTTGTGCACCCGCTCGCTTTCGGCCGGATCGTCGGCGCTATAGGGGATGTTCGGATGAAGATTTCCATCACCCGCGTGAAAGACGTTGCACACCAGGACGCCGTATTTCTCGCTGATGGCGCGAATGGTCGCGAGAATGTCAGGCAAGCGCGTCCGCGGAATCACCGCGTCCTGCACGATCAGGTGTGGCGCCATGCGTCCCATCGCTCCAAATGCTTTCTTTCGTCCCTGCCAGAGCTTCATGCGCTCCGCATCGTCGCGCGCGACCCTCACGTTCCGCGCGCCGCCATCGAGGCAGATCCGCCGCACGGCTTCGAGGTCCGCCGAAACGCCAGCCTCGAGTCCGTCGAGCTCGATGAGTAGAATCGCTTCCGCATCCCGCGGATAGCCCGCGGCGTAAATGGAATCCTCGACCACGCGAATGGTCGCACCATCCATGAACTCCAGCGCCGCGGGTACGATTCCGGAAGCAATGATCGCGGACGTCACGTGCGCGGCCTGGTCCACGGACGTGAAATCGGCGAGGAGGGTCCTCACCGTCTGCGGCTTCGGCATCAGCTTGACGGTTATGTCCAGAGCGAGCCCGAAGCATCCCTCCGACCCGACAAATGCTCCGCGCAGATCGTAGCCATCCCGCTCACCGACCTTGCTGCCCAGCTCGACCACCTCGCCGCTTGGTAGAACTATCGTCATCGCCAGGACGTGGTTGAGCGTGACCCCGTACTTGAGGCAGTGTGGACCCCCGGCGTTTTCGGCCACGTTGCCGCCGATCGTGCATGCCGCCTCGCTTGAAGGATCCGGAGCGTAGAGCAGTCCGTGGGGTGCGACGTGCTTGTTGAGACGGAGGTTGACTACGCCAGGCTCGACCGTGGCGCGGCGGTTTTCGACGTCGAGCGAGATGATTTTCTTAAGGCGGTGGAGCCCGATGACGACGATGTCGTCGGCGAGCGCTCCGCCGGACAACCCGGTGCCCGCGCCTCGAGGGACGAATGGGAGTCCTTCATTGGCCAGCAATCTCACGACTGCGATAGTCTCTTCACGCGTCCCCGGAAAAACAGCAAGCCTGGGCTGCTTCCTGTAGCCGGGTAATCCATCGGAATTGTACACCAGCAGCTCGCTCGGCCGACTCAGTACATGGCGCTCGCCCACGATTTCGGCCAGGCGCTCAACGATCGCGGAGCCCGTGGGCGGGGTTTGAGCGCGAATCGGGGCGCGAGTCGGCTGGTTCATCCGTTGAATTTAGCTATTCATCTCACTCCGGCGGGGCGACGACGAGATGGAGCGCGTCCCGCTCAATCCTGTAATCAAGCGGAGTCCGCATCTCCTTGAGCTCGCCATCGAGCCCGGTCAAGGCGTGGGACCTGGTGAGATCGATCCGGCAGCTCTCGACGAGGAAGTCGGCGAATTCCGGAAGTTTTTCCGCTTCCTTTGTTCCCCTGGCAATTCCGGCCATCGCTACGGCGAACAGACGCGCCCGCTTGCGACCATCAACGACCATGAGGTGGAGTCCCCGTCTCCCGTCCTTCACTCTGTTGCCGAGCGTCGGCAACTTGAGCTCCCGCTCGCCGGCACCGATGAAGACCATTGACGAGCGGTACATCTTCTTCTCCCCTGCGACTTCCAGCGTCACCGTGAAGGTACGCAGCCGAGCCCATGTTCTGATGAGGGCCAGGAAGCTCGCGATCCTGTAACCGACATACTTCTCGAATCGCTCGCGCACTCGGACAAATGTGACATATGCGCCAATCGAGCTCGTGTTCAGAAACAGAGAGTCGTTGATGTAGGCAACGTCGGCGCCGATGACCACACCGTCGGCCGCGACCAGCGCTGCTTTCCCCAGGTCCTCCGGAATATTGTGATCCCTGGCGAAATGGTTGAGAGTTCCGGCCGGGATGATCGCAAGCTCGACGTTTGTCCTGGCGACAAGCGAGGCGGCGGTGGCGATGGTACCGTCACCGCCGGCTACGACGATGCGCTTCACTCCGCCATCGATTGCCTGCTTGATGCTCCTCTCCAACTCGCTCGGCTGAACCTCCTCGAGGACGAACGCCCCATCGGAGAGAGCCGCGCGCGCCGCTTCGGCATTACCGCCGGCGGCATTGAGAAAAACCTTGAGCTTCGAGCCGCGCGGAGCTGCGGGCGCGGTCTGTGTCTCTGACATCGGTTGCGGAGCAGGAGGAGGCAGCCAACGGGGATCCACACCCCCTTATACAAGAAAGACGCCGGCCAACTTCGCCCGGCGTCTCTTCCTGTTGATGTCCAACCCTGCTTCAACCTACAACTTCTAGCTCCAGAATCCCGCGAGGGCGGAACCGTCCGGCGATTCACGGAGTTTCTCGAACGCGCGCTCACGAATCTGTCTGATCCGCTCGCGGGTGACGCCCATCAGAGCGCCGATCTTCTCGAGCGTCATCGCATCGGAGCCCTGCTCGAGGCCGTA
>DASWBC010000232.1:0-5835 GCA_036390815.1 Gemmatimonadaceae bacterium | reverse complement strand
AACCGATAGCGGATCGCCGACAACAGCGACCATTGCGACCGGCGCCTTGATGATCATGTCGCTCGTCGTGCCCGGGACTACGTCCACGAGAGCGGCCTGACCCGATACAAGACCGCCTGTTGGAACGATGACGAAGGTGGTGATGCCCTCCTTGCGGGCAGGCGCGAGCAGAACAGAATTCGGGTTCAGACCCTCCCAGACCGTGAAGGACGCCGCGATGTTGTCCTTCCCGCGTGCGCTCATGTCGCGCGTGTCGTTCACTGCCGCGACCTCCTGGACGCCGAGCTGTGTCGATGCGTCGACGAAGCCGGGTGTCACGGTCTTGCCAGTCGCATCGATGCGCTGCGCGCCTGCCGGGATCGGCACGTTCGCACCGACCGCGCTGATCTTGCCATTGATGATTATGACCGTTCCGTTTTCAATCGGTGGTCCGCTCACCGGATAGACCTTGCCTCCGGTGATAGCTATCGTTTGTGCCGCGACGGGCATTGCCAGCATCGCGGCCAGAGCAACAGCCGCGGAAAAACGCGAATTGAGCTTGTATGAGATCATCGATTAGTTCCGGTTGAACGGTACGAAGCCGAGCTCGAAATCAGTGCGCCACTGCTCGGACGGATCGGTGCGGTCATATAAAAGCGCTCCGTCGATCCAGACCTTCTCCGGTTTCGAGTAGACACTGAACGGGTCGCCCGTCCAGAGCACGACGTCGGCGTTCTTTCCAGCTTCGAGGGAGCCGATCTTGTCGTCGAGACCCAGGGCCCACGCGGGATTGATCGTCAGCCACTTGATCGCCTGGTCTTCGCTCACCGGAAGCCCGATCTCGGCGCCGGCTTCCATCGCCTTCGCCGCTTCCTGGTTGAGCCGCTGCGAGCCCGACGGGTCATCGGAGTGGACGATCACCCGCGCTCCATCGTGATCCACCAGTGCCATGTTGGCCTTAACCGCGTCGAGCGCTTCCATCTTGAAGCTGCCCCAGTCCGCCCAGATCGAGGCGCCGATGCCCTCTTTGGCGAGCAGGTCGCCGATTTTGTAAGCCTCCACCCCGTGATGGAACGAGCGGATCTTGTATCCGAACTCGTGTGAGATGTCGATCATCTGCGCCATCTCGTCGGCGCGGTAGCAGTGATTGTGAACGAGAATGTTGCCGCGCAGCACTTCTGCGAGAGTCTCGTTGCCGAGGTCGCGCGCGGGTGGATCGCCCTTGTGATCGGCGTTCCATTTGTCCCACTTGCGGCGGTAGTCAACCGCTCTGATCCAGGCGGCGCGATAGCCGGCGACGTTGCCCATTCGCGTTTGCGGTCCGCCGCGCTGACCATACACTCTCTTGGGATTCTCCCCGCATGCCATCTTGAGCCCGTACTTCGCGCCCGGGAACTTCATCGCCTGCACCGTGCGTCCCGGGACGACTTTGAGCACCACGCTTCTGCCGCCAATGAGGTTCGCTGAGCCCGGGAGTACCTGCAGTGTCGTCACGCCCCCGGCAAGATTGCGCGGGAACTGCGGGTCCTGGGGCCACACGGAATGCTCGGCCCACACCTGCGGAGTCGAGGGGCTAGTCGCCTCGTTTCCATCACTCAGCGCGTTGCCGCCTGGCGCGGCGTACACACCCAGGTGGGAATGGTCGTCGATGATTCCGGGGGTGACGTACTTGCCGGCGCCATCGATGACGAGCGCATCAGCCGGCGCGTCAACGGTCGCTCCCACCGCGGCGATCTTGCCATTCTGGAGAAGAATCGCGCCGTTCCTGATCGTCGGTCCGGCCGCAGTCAGCACGTTGACGTTGCGGATGACCGTTGTTCGGGACGGGAAGGGAACGTAAGTGCTCGGAAACGGATCGGCGTTCGGCATGGATACGCCGCCGCGGCCGATGTCAGCCTGCGCCGAATCGCGCGACGGCGTTGGCGAGGTGGTCGTCCCGGACGAGGCAGATGCACAAGCTGCTGCCCCCACCAGTGAGAGACAAAGAAAAGCGCGCATGTGAGGGAATTTCCTCCTGAGGAATGGCTGCGGGTCGCAATAAACTAGCTCAGTTACAGACTCCATGTTGCGAGCTCGGCGATGCGATTTGTGCAAATGCCGTCTATGCCGAGCTGGCTCAGGGTTTCCCACTGGTCGGGATCGTCGGCGGTCCAGGCAATTACTCTCGCATTGATGGAATGAGCCCGCTCGACCAGATCCTCGTCGATGAACGACGCCTCTTGCCAGAGATCCTCCGCTCCCGCGGCGACGAGCGATGCCACTGGATCGATGTGACGCGCGACTTCGAGCACACCGGTTCGAATGGCCGGGAAGATCTTCTTCACGATCCTCACGACGCGATGGTCGAACGCGTGCACGGCGCAGCTCGCGTCAGACTCGCGTATGCAACGCATTACCAGAGGCTCGATTCCCGTCGCCTTGATTTCGACGTACACTCGCGCCTGGTCACCGACGGCATCGAGGACCGCTTTGAGGGTGGGAATCGCGGTGTCGTGCGCCAACGGGAAGCGGCTGATCTCCGAGGCGGAGAGATCGGCGATTCGCGCTTTTCCTACCCCCGGCGCGTTCACGACTGGATCGTGGTGCACGATGACCACGCCATCGCTCGTAGCGTGCACGTCCAGCTCGATCGCGTCTGCTCCCAGCTCGATCGCGCGGAGAAATGCGGGTATGGAGTTTTCGGGAAGCGTCTGATGCGCCCCGCGGTGTGAGATCTTTTCGAGCGATTTCCGGACGTGCGAGGGGGTCAGGAGTTCCTCGGGGTAGTATTTTTTGGGGAACGATGAGCGCGAACATATGAGTGCCATTCGGCCTGGTCAATCGGTCTTAACGGCAGGCCTCCTGGAGCGTCTACCTGACGAGACTCCATGAATCCCAGCCCCGAGGGCAGGCCCGAAGAGACCGATATGGAGCTAATCAACCGCTGGAGGGCCGGAGACGGCCGTGCCGCAACGCGGTTGGTGGGACGGCATTCGCAGGCGCTGGCTCGCTTTGCCGCGAGCGCTGGAGAGCGGGACGGGATTGAAGAGCTGGTTCAGGATACGTTCGTAAGGGCGTTCGCGTCGCTGGATTCGTTTCGCGGAGCGAGTACGCTGAGGACCTGGCTCTTTACAATCGAGCGGCGACTGATGCTCGATCGGAGAAGGGCAGAACGGAGGAGTCGGGAGACGGTTCCCGTAGAAGAATCGGATCACGTGAGCGAATACGGCGCCCTCGATGGGCTGATAGCGGAAGAGGCACAGGAGAGAGTAAGAAAGTCGCTCGACGCGCTTTCTCCAACGCAGCGTGAGGTCTTCACGCTGAGGGTGCAGCAGGGTTTGTCATACAGGGAGATCGCGGAAGTGGTGGGAAGCACCGAGGGTGCGGCGCGGGTTCACTACCACAATGCGCTCAAGACGGTAAAGGAGTTTTTGAAAGATGAATAAGTGCACTGAGAGCGACATCCAGGAAATGCTTCCGGATCTGTTGCATCGCGCTCTCGCCGCTGGCGAGAGGCAGCGCGTCGAAGCGCATCTTGCGACGTGCGAGAGCTGCCAGGAGGATCTGGAGGTGCTTCGCACGGTCAAGAGCGCGGCGGTATTCGCGCCAGCGATCGATGTCGATAGCGTGGTGCGACAGATTCCGCCCTACCGCACGATTGTTCCAGCGACGGAGCGTCCGGCGAGAACGCGTGTGGTGTCGTGGCTGGTTGCGGCGAGCCTCGCGGTCGTCGTGTTGGGAGGCGGATCGATCCTGCTCCAATCGAATGGCCCTCTGACATCACGCGCGCGAGGCCAACAGCCCGCGCTCAGTATTGCAAAGGTGCCGGACGCGACGAAGCCGAGCCTCGCCGAGTCGGTCGCTCGTTCCAGGACGATCGTGCAGCCAACTATTGCGCCGCACCCGCACGCTCTTGCTCTCGCCGCCGACGCCGACGGCCTGAGCGATGGCAGTCTCGTGCAGCTTATGAACGACATGGACGGCTTCGATGCGCTGCCGGGTTCCGAGCCGGATCCAGTGATCTCTGTGGACAGCGGTGACAGCCTTTGATCATCATTAAGGCCATGAAGCGATCGCTCCGACTGGCGACCCTGGCTCTCGCACTGGGGGGAGCCAGTGCTTACGCACAGCCCGTGACCGCGCCCATCAGCAAGGCAAACCGGCCGGCACTCGACCAGCAGTTTCGCGAGCGCGTCGCCAAGCTCACCCAGGAACGTGTCGGACTCACCGATGCGCAGATGGCGCGGCTGGATCAGTCCAACGCGCGTTTTGCCCCCCAGCTCAGTCAGGTGGCGGCGCAGGAGCGGGAAACCCGTCGTCAGCTCCGTCAGGAGATGACGTCGGGAGGCCAACCGAACCAGCAGCACGTGAGCGAGCTGCTCGACGCATCGCTGCGACTCCAGAAGCAGCGCATCGCGATCGTCGAAGCCGAGCAGAAGGAGCTCGCGGGGTTCATGACCCCGGTGCAGCGGGCACGGTACATCGCGCTCCAGCAGCAGTTCCGGAGACGCGCGCAGGAGCTCTCCGGACAGAATGGATCACAGAACGCCGGCATGGGCCTGCAGCAGCGAAGTCGGCCCGGCTTGAAGAAGCGGCCCTAGCGTTCCGGCGCATTATCCGATTGCTTGATGTGACAGAGCCCTTGATCCGATGGATCGAGGGCTCTTCTTTATTGCCTTCGACTTTCTCATGCCTGATTTCGCGCACCACCTGTCACGACTGCTTCAGTCGTACACTTATCCCGTACTCGTCGCGCTGGTGCTCCTCGAGAGCGTGGGCATCCCGCTCCCCGGTGAAATCGCGCTCGTTACCGCGGCCGCTTACGCATCGCTCGGCCATATTTCGATTGTCGTCGTGATAATTCTCGCCGCGCTCAGCGCCATCGTCGGCGGGATCATGGGGTATTGGATCGGCATCAAAGGCGGACTGCCGCTGGTCGTGCGGTACGGTGGCTACATCGGCGTAAGGAGATCCCACATCGAACGCACTCACGCCTTCTTCGAGCGAAACGGCGCGAAGACGATTCTGTTCGGGCGCTTCATCGCAATTCTGCGGACGTGGGCGGCAGTGGTTGCCGGCGCGGCGGCGATGTCGTTCACGAAGTTCGTGCTCTATACAACCATAGGCAGCGTTGCCTGGTCGATCGTATTCGGCTCCCTTGGCTACTTTTTCGGACACGACCTCCCGCTGCTCGAGAAATACATCGCGCGTACGAGTCTTGGCGTATTGGTGCTGGGCGCTGTAGCAATTCTGGTCTACTATTTCGTTCAACGAAGAAGGTCGAAGTCGGCGCTCGTCGCGGGTACAGACCCGCCCGTGACGATCGAAAATCGCGCCGATCTCTCGTGACACGGCAGTCAATCGGCTAAATTGGAGTCACGCCCGGGTGGCGGAATCGGTAGACGCACGGGACTCAAAATCCCGCGGCCTATGGCCTTACGAGTTCGAGTCTCGTCCCGGGTATTGCTGTCGTTGAACTGGGCTTGCCGCGGTGCCGGCGAACTTGCTCGGTGCCCGCGAATCCTCGATATAGCGCCCTAATGAGCCCGCAATCGGGAGCGTCGCGACCAGCACGGCGCTCATCCGTAGGTGCTCTTCTGGCACGAATTTCCCTCTACAGACGGTGTACTTTCCTATGCCCGTTCGAGCTCATGCGTCGGCGCGATGCCGCCCGGGTGAGCGAAATGCGGGCAACACTTCACCTTCGAGGTTTCCAATGAAGAACGCACGCTTAAGGGTGATGGCGGGATTGGCGGGAGCGACGCTGTGCCTCTTCGCGGTCACCAGCTATGCGCAAAACACGAATACGACAACCGGAACCAGTGGTCCCGCCGTTCAGACAGGGGCGGCACCGACCACTACCGGCACTCAGCCTGG
>DASWBC010000231.1:0-6725 GCA_036390815.1 Gemmatimonadaceae bacterium | reverse complement strand
CGCGGTGACGACGGGCACCACCGGCATGCTCCTCTTTGCGCGAGGGTTGCGGACCGCCATCCGCGCTTCCGGATAGATCGTCGCCAGATCGCTGAGCACCTCCATTTGTTCCTCGGTCAACCGCGACGCCATGCGAAGCTCGTTCGTATTCTCGAAGATCTGGCGCAGATGCGCCGGCTTCTTTCCGGGACCATAGACGACTTCCGGAACTCCCGTGCGCGACTCGCGATCCCGGTCCCAGCGAACTTGCGTCATGACGCCACCATGGGAAGCGACAGGCTTCCGCTCTGGAGTCCGCCCAGGTCGAGCGCGACGAACCTGAAGCCGGCGTTCCTGCATGCGCGTCGCAGCTCTTCCCGGAACGGATCGGTTACGACACGCTCGAACATCTCGGGCGGTATCTCCAGGCGAACGACGGCTTCGTGCCAGCGCGCGCGCGCAGGCCAGACATCATGCCGGCGCAGAAACTCTTCGACTGCCTCGATCTGCGCGAGCTTCTCCGGAGTCACTTCGATTCCAACCGGCACTCTGCTGGCGAGGCAAGGCGCCGCCGGCTTCTCGGCGTTCGACAGATTCCATTGCCGCGCGAGCGCTCGCACGTCCGACTTGTTGAACCCGGCGACGACCAGCGGTGCGACGACTCCATGCTCGATCGCGGCCTCGAGCCCGGGGCGGTGCTCACCCAGGTCATCGACGTGCGTTCCGACGAAGGTCACCTCTTCAGCGCTTCTCGTCGCGGCGAGCGCCTGAACCGTGTCGTACAGCGCGCTCTTGCAGAAATAGCAGCGATCACCGGCGTTGGCCCGATATCCGGTGAGCTCCATTTCGTTGGTCTCGACTTCCTCGACGCGCGCGCCAATCTCGTCGGCAATCCGATGCGCGTCGGCACGCTCCGCGGCGGCGAGTGAAGGGCTGACGCCGAGCAGCGCGACCGTTTCGATCCCCGCCCGCACCGAGGCGGCAAGCACGACGGTCGAGTCGATGCCGCCCGAGAAGCACACATAGGCGACGCGGCCGCCGGCGGAAACGTTGACCGCCGAGATGAGCCTCTCTTCCAGCTCCAAGCTCATCTCCCTCGCGACGCGAACGAGCCTGGATCGGCGTCGTTGAGCGCACTCATCACTTCCGAGCGGATTTCGGCCAGCGGTCGCGAAGTTTCTTCCGCGACGCGACGCAAATCGTCGAATTCAGGCTTCGCCCTCTGTGTGCCGTCCGGAAGTGTCGCGATCTTGACTCGGATGTCCCGTCCATCGAATCGAACGAGGCGGGACTCGCGCTCGAGCGCGTTCCGCACCACGTCGAACGTCTTCACTCCGAGCGTGGTGAACTGGAGGAAGATCTTCTCCTCGAGTCGGGCGAGATCCGATGTCTGTACCAGTGCTTCCACGCGGGTCCCGAGTCGCCCCTTTTTCATGGTCGTGTGCAGGAGTACCACGTCGAGCGCGCCTTCTGCCCGCAGGACATCGGCGGCGCCCGCGAGCTCCTCTGGTGACATGTCGTCGATGTCGGCACTCAACACATGGAGATGCTCTGTGTGCACGTGCTCGCGGTGGCGGTCATGGTGGTGATCGTAATTATCCACCGCGGCTTCGCCGAGAATTATGCGGAGCGCGTTGAGCTGCCCGTGGATGTCGCGAGTGCCAGCGCCGTAACCGCTCTGCCGGGGAGTGTATTCCTGCGGAGGCGCACCCTTCGACAGGACGCGCAGCAGCGCGGCTCCGGTCGGCGTTGTCAGTTCTCCCGATCCCGGCGGTCCGTGCCTCACGTTGAATCCCTCGAGCAAACGTATCGTCGCCGGGGCCGGCACGGGCAGGACGCCGTGCGTGGTTTTCACGGTGCCGTCGCCAAGGGAAACTTTCGTATTGTAAATGCGCTCGATGCCCAGCAACTCGACGCCCCAGATCGACCCGACGATGTCGAGAATCGCGTCGACCGCTCCGACCTCGTGCAGGTGCAGCTCGTCGGGCGCGACGCCATGGATCGCGCTCTCTATCGCCGCGATCGCCTCGAATGCCGCGTGGGCGGATCGCGCGACTCTTTCCGGAATCTTTACCGCGTCAATGAGCCGATGTATCTCCGAGACTGCTCTGCCGTGCGGCTGCGGCGGAACCTCGAAGTCCACCTTCACGCAATGAACCTGTGAGCGCTGCACGTCGGTGATGCGAACATCGACTCCCGACAGCCCCAGCGCGGATGGCAGTCGCTCGAGCCAGGCCTTGTCGAGCCCGACATCTACGAGGGCACCGAGGAACATGTCTCCGGCGATGCCGCTGGCGGGGTCGAGGATCGCGATTTTCATGGGCAGAAATCTAATCCCTGGTGTAAGGAATCGAACTTGCACCCCCGTCCCGCATGCCCGCACAACCATACGATGTTGCAGTGGTCGGCGGCGGCCCCGCGGGACTCTGCGCCGCCCTCTGGCTCGCCCGCTATCTCCACAAAGTCGTGGTCGTCGACTCCGGTGATCCCCGCAACTGGGAGACGCGCGGCATCAACGGCTACCTCGGCCACCAGGGTATCCGCTCTCCCGAGCTGCGTTCCCTCGGTCGCGCCGAGTGCGCCGAGTACGGCGTAGAGTTCGTGAGCGGCATTGTCGATCGGGCGGTCAATGAGACCGGTGAGCTGTTCGCCATGTGGCTTCGCGACGGATCGACGATAGAAGCCCGTAGAGTTCTTCTCGCGATCGGCATCCAGGATTTCTGGCCCGACATTCCCGGGCTCGAGCGCTGTTACGGCGAGACCGTTCATGTCTGCCCTGACTGTGACGGTTACGAGACGCGGGACAAGAAGACCGTCGTCGTCGGCACGGGTCGGAAGGCGGTCGGAATGGCGCTGGGCCTGTCGACGTGGACGCGGCAGATAGTCATCTGCACGAATGGCGAGAAGGCGGAGATGAGCCAGACTCTGCTCGACAAGCTCAAGGCGCTCAACATCCCGGTCCTGGAGGAGCCGATCAACTGCGTCCTGTCGAAAGCCAGCGAGATTGCGGGGCTAGAGCTGGAAGGCGCGATGTCGCTCGATTGCGAGCGACTCTACTTTGCGATCGGCCAATATCCTTCCGACGACTTCGGTGCGCAGCTCGGATGCAAACGCGACGAGATGGGCCGGCTCATCATCGACGAGCGCAATCATACTTCAGTGAAGAACGTCTACGCCGCGGGCGACATTGCGCCGGGTCCGCAGCTCGCGATCGTCGCGGCGGCCAGCGGAGCAGTTGCAGCAATCGCTATTCATGCCTCGCTGCAGCCCGAGGCCAGGAAGCTTCCAGCTTTGTAACGCGGAGCCAGGCATTCCCAATACCGGCGCAGATCGCGCCACACTACCAGAGTCTGCCGCCGGTTACCAGCGCAGCGTCAACGCCTGGGTCTTCCGCTTGCGGACGATCTGAAGGTCGACCGTGCGGTCGGTCTCATCAGCGATCCTGATCGCGCGCACGAGATCGATTGGGGTCTCGATCTTGATGCTATCCGCCTTCACGATGACATCGCCGCCACGTAGTCCGGCCGTCCTCGCCGCCGAACCTTCGACCACGTTCGTCACGAACACGCCTTCGGGTTTCACGCCGAGCGCGTCGCAAAGGTCCTGGTTCAGCGCCGTGAATTCGGCGCCCGCGAACGGGTAGACCCCGCCTCCGTATCCAAGGGCCGGCCCCAGAACCGAGGGCAGTGGGTCAGGTGCAGGCATGCGAGTGCGGATTCCGGCCCGCTGAATCGGCGCGCGGGAAATCGCTCCGCTTTGCCGCTCCATGATTTCCGGCATCGAGAGCTCGACGGTCATTTTCTGCTCCCAGTTGTCGGGGCGTTTCCCGAGCGTTCCCCTGATGACGCGCGTCGCATCGTTGCGCCTGATTTTCAGTACGAACGGCGCGCCGGCCTTGAGCCACTTGCTAAGCTCCACCGAGCCGCCCCGCATGTCGTGCGAGTTGAATGTGAGCAACACATCGCCCGGCCGTACACCGGCTTTAGCGGCCGGCGAGCTGGAGTCGACGCTGGTGACTACAGGATAGGAGTCAAAGAACGCATTGCCACGCTCATCGAGCATCATCTGGTCCGAGATCCTCACTCCAAACCAGCCCGTGGGCGGCTGCTCGATCACGGCCGGCGCGCGCTGTGCCTGGATTCCGAAAGGCAGAGCGAGCGCTGCGATCAACGCCAATGAAAGCCGCGACGCGTTTCTCGAAGTTGAGACCTTCATTTCCCTGACCATTGACTAGAACCCCCTCAACCCAACCGGACGCGCGACCAGCTGCTGCGTGGCCACGCGCGCACCCATCGTCGCCAGATAGTATTGATTGAGCACGGGATCATGCGGCGCCGTCCGCAGTGCGCTGACCGTTGCGTTCTCGATCTTGTCGAGTGCCGCTGCTCGCGCCGAGTACATCGCCACGCTGTCTCCGCTGCCCACCGACGCATTGTTGACAGCGAGGAATTCTGACGCGCGCTGATACTCGTCGACCGACCGTTTCAGCGCGGCCGACGCCTCGTCCACGGACGCGAAGCTGACGTTGCTCCCGGTTGAAGCACCCGATGAGGCGGAAGCCGTCGTCGCCGGCACCGTCGGACTGGTCGCCAGGCCCTGACCTGCGCTCGGCAACGCTATCGTCGCCCGGCCAATGGCGACCCCGCCCACAAGGAGCAGTACCGCCGCCGCGGACTGCAGCCAGGGTTGGCTGGAAGCCCACCATCGCGATGACTGGGTTTCGCGAATGAGTCCTTCCTCCCGGGCCCGCGCGGCGATCGTGCGCCACTCGTTGAGCGGGGCCTGCTCGCGCGAGCGCTCCGCGGCGATGATCTGGTCCAGCTGCTCTTCAGACAGGTGCGACATAGCCCTTCCCCTTTACTGCGACGGTTGATGATTCATCCACTAAATGCGCGAGCAGTTTCTTCAGCTTTGCGCGCGCCTTGAACAATTGCGATTTCGATCCGCCCGACGTGATTCCGAGCTCCTCTCCGATCTCGCCGTGCGTGTACCCTTCGATGTCGTGAAGCACGAACACGGCCCTGGCCCCGGGCGACAGCTTGGTCATCGCCTGCTCGATAGATTCCGCCACGAATGTCCGGTCGCTATCCTGCTCGGTAATCGCGGAGTCGTCCTCGATGTCCACTTCCAGTTTCGCGATGCGCCTGATTTTGCGTAATGCATTCAGAGTGCGGTTCACCGCGATGCGGTGGGCCCACGTGCCGAACTGCGAGTCCCCTCGATAGCTCGGAAGTGCCCGGAAAATCTGCATCCAGACCTCCTGCGAGATGTCAGCGGCCAGCTCGGAATCGTCACAAAGCCTGCGAACAACTGCGTCGATATGCGGCGCATGCTGCGACCAAAGCCGCTGCATCGCCCTTTCGTCGCCGGCTATCGCGCGCTTGAGGTCGAGCTCATCGAATGGCATCTCGGACTCTTGATTAGTCACTGCACTTGAGCCTATAGTTTCCTCGAAAACCGGTGACTTTCCCTCTATGCAATCGTTTGCAAGCGTACGCCTCGCCCTACCGCGAAGCAGCAGATCTCTATACCCGGCCGGGTCGGAACTTCTGCTTTCGCGGACAGTATAAATTACAGTAGTTCAAGGAGTTAGCGTTGCTTAGAGTCATTCTCACTGCCCTGACTATGACCCGAGCGGGCGATGGCCTGCCGGTCAAGTCACCGACTGAAGTCGGTATGTCCAGCACCCGTCTGGGCGCGATCGAGCGCGTGGTTGAGCGCGGAATCAAGGCTGGAGGCTACCCTGGCGCCTCGGTCATCGTGGGCAGAAAGGGCGCGGCTGTATTCGAGAAAGGCTTTGGCAAGCTCTCCTGGAGCGAGAACAGCGCGCCGGTCGATGCCGCTCGCACAATCTACGACGTGGCATCTCTCAGCAAGGTCGTCGGCACCACTACGGGGATCATGATTCTGTTCGACGAAAAGAAGATCGGGCTCGACGACCCCGTTGTTAACTACATCCCCACATTCGGTGGCGGCGACAAGGACAAAGTCACCATCCGCCAGCTTCTCACCCATACATCCGGGCTCCCGGCCGGCAGGGACATCTGGCGTATCGCCCAGACGCCGCTCGAAGCGCGTGCCCTGGTTCTGAGTACTCCGTTGGAAGGTCGTCCCGGCGCCCAATACATCTACTCCGATCTCGGCGCCGATGTTCTCGGACTCCTGATCGAGGTCGTCGCGGGAGAGCCGCTGGACAAGTTCCTGACCCGTCGAGTATTCGAGCCGCTTGGCATGAACGAGACAATGTATCGCCCCGCCGATTCGTTGAAATACCGTATTGCTCCAACCGAAGTCACTCCGCCCCGCGGCTACCCGCTGAGAGGAGAGGTCCACGACGAAAACGCCTACGCACTGGGTGGCGTGGCGGGACATGCAGGTCTGTTCAGCACCGCTGCCGATCTTTCGGTGTTCGCGCAAATGATGCTGAACGGCGGCGAGTACAACGGTGTGCAGATAATCAGCAAGCCGACCGTTGAGCTCTTCACTTCGCGGTCGTTCGGGCATCGGGCGCTCGGCTGGGACACGGCGGAGGGAGACTACGGATCGGGCCGATACCTGGGACCGACTGCATACGGCCACACTGGATTTACCGGCACCTCGATGTGGATCGATCCCGAGAGAGAAATGTTCGTGATCCTTCTCACCAATCGGGTGCACGCCGCGCGCGCGCTGAGACCGGCCAAGGTCATTTCAGACGTCCGCGCCGACCTGTCGGATGCGGCTGTACTCTCCGTCCTCGACGGGCC
>DASWBC010000230.1:0-4989 GCA_036390815.1 Gemmatimonadaceae bacterium | reverse complement strand
CTCAAGGGTGGCAACGTCTCGGCGCGCGCGGCGTTCAGCGAGCTGATCGCAAAGTATCCGAAGTCCGACCTCGTTCCCGAGGCGATGTTCTACACGGCGCAGGCCTTCGCCGCTGAGCGAAACGCCGACGCCGCTGACGCGGAGTATGCCTCGCTGATCACGAAGTACCCAAGCTCCCCACGCGTGCCGACGGCCATGTACAAGCGCGCGTTGCAGATGCAGGCATCGAAGAAGACGGCCGAGGCCAAGCGTCTATTCCAGGAAATCATCAAGCGCTTCCCGCGCTCGGACGAGGCCGCCCTCGCCGACGAGCGTCTACAGTCGATTAAGTAGCACGGAGTAGTAGCATGAGCGAAGCTCCGGGCAACGAAATGCCGTTCCTGGATCATCTGGAGGAGCTGCGCAAGCGGCTCTTCTGGATTGGCGGCGCGATAATCATCGGCGTCGTGCTCGGCTTCGCGCTGCTCTCCAGGCTGGACATCATCCGCTTGCTGGAGCGCCCGATTCTGCCGCTGCTGCACGGGCAGAAGCTCATTTACACGCACCCGGGCACGTCATTTCACATCCTGCTCAACGCGTCGCTGGTGCTGGGGCTCATTCTCGCCTCGCCAGTGATCGTCGGGCAGGTCTGGGGCTTCCTCGCCCCCGCGCTGTACGCGCACGAGAAGCGCGTTGTAATCCCCGTGCTCGTGTCGATGGTCGCTCTCTTTCTGCTCGGTGTATCGCTGAGCTATTTCGTCGTGCTTCCGCTGACGCTCCAGTTCCTCATGAGCATCGAGTCGACCGCGCTGACGCCGATGATCTCTGCCACGGAGTACTTCGACTTCGCGATCAGCATGTGCCTCGCGTTCGGCGTCGTGTTCGAGGTTCCGATCGCGATTCTCGCCCTCACGGCGCTCGGCTTGATAACCCCGCAGTTCCTGTCGAAGTACAGAAAGCACGCGATCGTGGTGTGCCTGACGGCGGCGGCGTTCATCACGCCGGGCGCGGATCCTTATTCGTTGTTCGCGCTCGCTATACCGCTCTACGTGCTTTATGAGCTGAGCGTCTTCGTCGCGCAGTTCGCGTATCGCAAGCGAGAGAAGCGGCGGGCCAAGCGCGAGGCCGAGGACGCGGCTGAGTCACAGAACGCGGGGGCTACCGCGTGACGCGCTACATGACCCTCGTCGTTTGCGCAGTGCTTACTCTGTCCGCGCCAATGAGCCTTTCGGCACAAGTCCGGGCGGTAACTCCGCCGCGGCGCGACACCGTTCGCGCTCGGCCTGACACGTCCCGCCACGACAGCACCGCCATCGATTCGACCAAGTCGAGAGAGCTGCTCAAGTGGAACCAGCCCGATTCTGTCATGCGAGCCCTGATGGCCCGTCCCGGCTACAGCGCGACTCGCTACCAGGGTGACGTAGCGGTGTTCAATGCGCAGACCCATGCCCTCCAGCTCATAGGGAAGAAGGCGGGCGTCAATCGCGACCAGACAGTGCTTGTGGGCGACAGCATCAACTACAACGATTCGACCAAGATCATCGTGGCGCGCGGCGATACCGTGATACTCCGCGATCCACAGCAGCAGGCCGCCGACGTCGTGGCACGCGGTCGCATGGCGTACAACGTCGAGCTCCACCGCGGTGTCGTCGAGAACATCTCGACCGCAATCGAGGAGACGGGCCAGCACTGGCTCGTGGGTGGAAAGAACGCCGCCTTCGTGAGTGACACCACACGCGGACGCGAGACCGCGTTCTACGTCCGGAACGGCACGATCACCAGCTGCGACGACTCGATCCCCGATTACCATTTCCGGTCGAACGAGATCAAGATGATCACGAAGAACATCATGGTTGCCCGGCCGGCGATCCTGTACATCGGTGACGTGCCCATCATGTGGCTGCCATTCATCTTCCAGGACATTCGCTCGGGGCGTCGCAGCGGTGTCATCACACCGCGCTTCGGAGTGAGCGAGCTGTTCCGCAACAGCCCCACCTACCGGCGCCATGTCGAGAACCTCGGCTACTACTTCGCGATCAGCGACTACATGGACGCGCAGGTCGCTCTCGACTGGCGGAGCGGAGCGCGATCGACCGTGGGCGATCCGGGGTGGGTCCAGCTGAATGGAGAGATGCAGTATCGATGGCTCGACAGGTTCGTGAGCGGCCGGCTTGGTCTGTCGCAACACGACCAGGGCGACGGCTCGAAGAACACGAGCGTGAGCTGGAGCCATTCGCAGGCTTTTTCCCAAAGCACTCACTTCAACACGAACATCAACTACGTCAGCAACACGTCGGTTCAGAGGACCTCGGCGTTCAATCCGGCGGCGGTCCTCGCCAGCATTAACTCGAGTGCGAGCTACGACACCAAGATAGGTCCCGCCGCACTGAGCCTGGGTGGCACGCGAACACAGCACCCGGGACGAACCGAGGTCGAGCAGACTTTTCCGAACTTCAGCATCACGGTTCCGACGTTGTCGCCGGTCTCGTGGTTCGACTGGTCGCCCGGCTTCAGCGTCTCGACGAGCCAGATCCTCAACAACGACCAGGGTGCCGAGTTTCCCTACCGGTACTTCACCAACCAGACGGGATTGCCTGACAGCGTTCGTCGAGTGCTCAACTCGCGGAATACCGGCTCGAAATTCGACACACCAATCAGAATCGGCGGCTTCACGTGGAGCAATTCATTCACCCTCGCAGATCAGGAGAATGACGCTCAAGCGTTGGTCAAAGTGAGGGATGTAAACGACTCGTCGAAGGTAACGCCCACGATATTCGCCAAGACATACTTGACCGCTATCGATTGGCAGACCGGCATCAACCTCCCCAGCTTCCTCCAGAGCTCTCTGAAAGTGACCCCGTCTGTCAACTTCGTGAACGTCGACGGACACACCTATTGGAGGCGCACCGAGTTGGACGGCGGGAAGCTCGTTCACCAGGCGAAGCGGGCAACCTTCGGGCTCGGCGCGTCGCCCACGCTGTTTGCGCTCTTTCCCGGCTTTGGCCCGGTGTCGCGGTTTCGTCATTCGATCACACCCATCATCAGCTATAGCTACGCGCCGGCCGCAAACATCAGCGATGAGTATCTTCATTCGCTGAACACGAGCCGCCAGGGTTATCTGGGCGCGCTGGCGCAGAACAGAGTGAGCCTCGGACTGTCCCACGTGCTCGAGGCGAAGCTCAAGTCCAGCGATACGAGCAGCGCGGCGGAGCCGAGGAAGATAAAAATCCTGTCCATGAATTTCTCCTCTCTGGCGTACGATTTCGAGCGAGCGCGCCAGACCCACCGCTCCGGGTTCGCCACCGACGCCATAAGCTCCGATTTCTCGACCGATCTCATCCCCAGCTTTCACGGCGGGATCCGCTACTCGCTCTACCAGGGAGACATCCTGAGCGACAGCGCGCGGTTCAAGCCGTTCCGCGAGAGCATCGACGCTGGCTTCACCATCAACTCGCAGTCGGGAATCTTCGGGGCCATTAGCAGAGTATTCGGGCGGGCAGTCCCGCAGCAGAATCCGCAGATCGAGCGCGTGGAAAAGAGTCCGGACGACGCGCAGGCGAGCGCGGTGGCATCGACGCCCGTAGCGGGCATCACATCGAGAAACCGTCAGTACAACATTCCGGACACGCAGGGCTGGTCGGCGACCCTTCAGTACAGCTCGAGCCGCCAGCGTCCTCCGACGGGCAACGCGACCATTATTGATAACGATCCGGCGGTCAAGTGCGCCCCGGCTCTGTCGAACCCGATCATATACCAGCAGTGCATTGAGGCCGAATCCGCGAACCCCAACGGCGGCGTACCGCCCACGGCCGCCACGGCCGGCGGCGCCTTCTTTCGGACGCCCGGGCGAGACAACCTGAATTCGAACATGACCTTCCACCTGACGCCGAATTGGGCCGGATCCTGGAGCACGAACTACGACTTCCAGGCGCATAAGTTCGGAAGCCACGTTGTCACGCTGCAGCGGGCGCTCCACGACTGGAGGGCGATCTTTGCCTTCACGCAAGCTCCCAACGGGAACTTTGCTTTCAACTTCTTCATTGCCCTCATCGCCGAGCCCGACCTAAAATTCAACTATGACAAGCAGACGTACCGCCCGATAGCCCCCTGAAGTTGACCCAACGGCTCAACATCACCAATGGAGACAGCGCCGCCGGCACTCTGAGCGAGGCCGGCGTCGAAGGCAAGATCATACCCTGGCGCGACGTGCTGCACGAAGGACCCGTTGATTCGTCGCTCTCGCTCGAAGCGCTGAGCAAGGAGCGCGCGCGGTTCATCTCCGAGCAGGGGTGGGACGATTTCGCGCACGTGAGCGGAAACTTCGCGGAGCGCGATCGGGTAATCAGGCACCTTGATTACTTCGACGAAGTGGTGCTCTGGTTCGAGGACGACCTCTACGACCAGCTGCAGCTCATACAGCTGCTCGACTTTTTCGGACGCGGCGCGGCTCGCGGGAAAACGCTGTCGGTGATCGTGGTTGACGGGTACATCCCGCCACTCTCGGCTACCCAGCTCAAGAAGCTGGACGAAACGCGTCCGCGCGTGACGCAAGAACAGCTCGAGCTGGCGAAACGAGCCTGGAAGGCTTTCGGATCGGCTGACCCGACTTCGATCTCGAAGCTGCTCGACGAGAACACATCTGCGCTTCCGTACCTTGCCCCCGCTCTGAGACGGCATCTCGAGGAGTTTCCATCGTCCGTCAATGGACTGTCCCGCTCCGAGCATGAGGCGCTCACCGCGATCAATGCCGGGCACTCGACACCCGTCGCCGCATTCCTCGAGGTTGCCACAAAACAGGAGAGCATCTTCCTCGGAGACATTGTCTTCTACTCGTACCTGGAGCGGCTGAGCGGCAAAAAGGACGCACTCGTCACATGGAAGGATGGCACGCCGGTGATTGCCCCGACCTCGGAGACAGCGCGCGCGTTCGTCGAGGGCGAGCTGGTGCTGACGCCACTCGGGCGTGAAGTGCTCGCTGGAAACAAGGATTGGCAGAGCATCCACAAGAAC
>DASWBC010000229.1:0-3982 GCA_036390815.1 Gemmatimonadaceae bacterium | reverse complement strand
GACGCACCGAAGTTTTCGGCGATTCCACCGATGAGGAAGCTCGGCTTGAGCCCGGCCGACTCGAGCACCCACGCCAGCAGCGATGTGGTCGTCGTCTTCCCGTGCGTGCCGGCCACCGCCATCGAGTGGTGCCCCCAGATGAACTCCTCTTTTATGGTAGCGGCAGCCGAGGTATAGCGAAGCTTCCGGACCAACAACGCCTCGAGCTCGGGATTGCCCCGCGAGATCGCGTTGCCGACGATGACGATGTCCGGCCGCGGCTCGAGGTTCTCCGCGCGATACCCTTGGGCATAGGCAATGCCCATCTCCTGGAGCCCTGTCGACATTGGCGGGTATACGTTCTCGTCAGAGCCGGTGACCGTGTGACCCGCGGCCTTCAGCAGTCCCGCCAGCGAAGCCATGGCAGTGCCACCAATTCCGATCAGGTGATAGTGAAGAGGGTCCCTGTTTCGCTTGTCGGCGTTTCGCGCCATTCGGCCTCGATCGTCTTTCGATTGGAGTTCAGTGTACTGGAATCTATAATGCTCTTGTGAAGCATCATTCCCCAGCCCCAGCCCCGCAGCGAAACGCATTCGTGCCAGGCGCCGTAGGGAGGCAACACCCCAAAGAGATTCATGCCGCAACGAGCCAATAGATTCTGGACGATCTTCCTCACGACCATCCTCCTTGATGTCGCGAGCAAACGATTCGCCGTCACCGCGCTGTCCCCACCTTACGTTCCGCACGACATCATCGACGATGTGCTGCGCTTCACTCTCGCGTACAACCCCGAAGGCGCGATGAGCTTTTCGCTGGGCCCATCGTCCCGCTTCTGGTTCGTGCTTCTCTCGTTCGGGACGCTCTTCGTTCTGGCCTACATGTACCGCCAGACTCCGCGCGAAGACCGGTTCCAGATCGCCTCGATCGCGCTCATTTGCGGCGGCGCCGTCGGCAACCTGTTCGACCGCCTCCGCTCCGCGCGCGGAGTCGTCGATTTCATCGACATCGGCATCGGCACTCACCGCTTCTGGACCTTCAATCTCGCGGATCTCGCCGTGACTCTCGGCACCGCGATGCTCACCTGGATCCTTTGCGTGCGGGCGGCAAAAGACGAGCGGAGCACCCACGCCCTCTCCGCCGGCACTGCCCTGGACGAGCCGAGCTAGTCGTCCTTCTGTCCGAAGATCGCCATGTTGGAGCTGTGTCCCGGATTCACCTTCTTTTCAGGATAGATCAGGTGCACCGCCTGGTTCACCGCGGTGGCGGCTTCGCCGAATCCCGTCGCGATCAGCTTCAGCTTGCCGGGATAGGTTGTGATGTCGCCCGCGGCATAGATCCCTGGCCGCCCCGTTTCCATCAAGCTGTTGACGACGATCTCGTCCTTCTCGCAGTTCAATCCCCACTCGGCCAGGGCGCCGATATCGCTGTGGAAGCCGAGCATCGGCAGGACTACATCCGCATCCACGTCCCGAGTCGTCTTTGCCTTGACGTCGCGCACTGTCACGCCAGTAAGCTTGCCGTCACGCGACAGCACATCGTGCAGCTCGTGGAACGGTAGCAGCGTCGTGCGCCCCTCGCCCGAGGTGGCGGCGGCCTGAACATCGGCGATGGTCGCTCCGTGTGCGCGATACTTGTCGCTCCGATGGACGAGCGTCACTGCCTTCGCGCGATCTCGCAGCTGCTGCGCCCAGTCGAACGCCGAGTCGCCTCCCCCAATGATGACAATGCTCTGGCCGCGGAACTCTTCCGGATCCGACACGCGATCGAAGATCCCCCGCCCGTACCACGGCTCCGCGCAGGACTGCGGGAGGCGCCGCGGCGAGAAGGCGCCAATCCCTGCGGCGATGACGATAGCGCGCGTCGGGAAGCGGTCGGTCTCGGTGACCAGGACGAAGTGATCGTCATTCCGCTCGAGTGCGGTGACGTTCTGGTTCAGGTGCGCCTTGAAGGGGAACTGCGCCGCCTGCTCCGTTAACGCTTTGACGAGATCCTTAGCCAGTATCTTGGTGAAGCCCCCGACGTCGAAGATGTACTTCTCGGGGTAGAGCGCCGTGAGCTGCCCTCCAAGCTGGGGCAGCGCGTCGACGATCCGCGCGGTCGCGCCGCGCATTCCGGTATAAAAAGAGGCGAACAGTCCGGTGGGACCGCCGCCGATGACGGTGATGTCGGTTATCTCGTGGGTCATCTCTGACGCGAAATATATAGTAGCGAGCTCACTGGACATCTGACGCGGGCGCTGGCAGACCGGGGAGCGGTGCTCTAGACTCTGGCTCATTCCTTTCCCAGAAAGTGTCTGAGCCCAACGTCTCCATCCATGCCTGGAACCGCCGCCCTCTTACGCTCGAGGAGCGTGCGCTAGAAATCGAACAGAGGGAAATGGAGATCCGAAGACAGACGAGGTCTCTATACCTGCGTTACGGACTCGAGTACGTGGTCTGGTTCAGCATTGGACTCTTTCTTCTTGGCTGGTCAATGCACACTACTGATTCGAGATACGCCGGACTCGCCTTCTGGGGAGGCCTCATCCTGGGCGATGGGGGGATGATTTTGACCCTCGTCCGCGCCCGTCACGAAGCCGAGAGACTCGGACTGTAGATCGAACCGTGGCTGACCAACCGACCCTGTACACGGAGCGCCTCACCCTCCGCCCATTCTCACCTCATGACGCCTTCGACGTAGAGCGCTTCGCCGGCATGCGTGAAGTCGCCGACACCACCCTGAACATTCCGCACCCGTACCCGCACGGGGGAGCAGCCGAGTGGATTCTCGCTCATGGCCCGGCCTGGCAAGAGGGCAGCAACGCGACCTTCGCGATTGTCGATACCGCGACAGGCCGCCTGGCCGGGGCCATCAGTCTCATGATCAAGCCCGAGCACCGCCGCGCCGAGCTCGGTTACTGGATCGCGGTCCACTGCTGGAATCGCGGATACGCGACCGAGGCAAGCAGGCGTCTCATTGACTACGGGTTCGAGGTGCTCGGCCTTCACCGAATCGAAGCACGCCACTTCGTTCGGAACCCGGCGTCCGGGCGGGTGATGAAGAAGCTCGGGATGACCCCCGAAGGAATCGAGCGGGACTGGGCCATCAAGTGGGATCACTTCGAGACCCTCGCGGTCTACTCGATCCTCGAGCCCGAGTGGCGAGCAGCGCGAGCCGCTCGATAGAGCAGCTCCGGTCGCTGTCGACCGGCCGACGGGATACTCCGGTTGCGCGCCTCTAGTCGTCGAGCGGCTCGACGCTGACTTGAGCGGAGCCGTCTTCACGATATTGCACGCTCACGCTCCAGGGCTGGCAACAGACCTCGCAGTCCTCGACGTACTCCTGCGCTGATCCGCCGCCGGGGTCGATCACAATCTCGACCGTCTCGTTGCAGTAGGGACAATAGACTGTCGCCTCTGTCTCCACAGTCCCATCGCCCAGGGGGAACTCTGCATCAGTCGAGTTATCAACGTCGTTCGCGGGCTCATCATTGTTCGGATTCATTACTGAAACTACAACTTCCGACTACCGGCCGGGGGCTGTCGGCCGGTCGGCTTTTGGCCACGTGCGGGCTGTTCCTCTGTGAAACAATACTCAAGTGGTTTGGCGTCAATCTCGCAAACCCGTGCGCCGGTTGTGCGCGCACCAAACAGCTCGCCCGGAGCTCGCCGCCGTCCCGCCATCAGCCCTCGGCCGGTAGTCGTAGGTTTCGTAGTTAGCCCCGCCGGTAGTCTCTGTTGCAGTTAGTCTGCGTAGATTTCCCGGGAATGAAGATCTATACGAAGACCGGCGACGCCGGCGACACGGGATTGTTCGGCGGCGGCCGGGTCCAGAAGGACGATCCCCGAGTCGAAGCCTACGGCGACGTCGACGAGCTCAATGCGGTCATCGGCATGGCCCGCGCAGTCGAGCCGCTTCCGCGCATCGATGAGGTTCTCGTGCCGATGCAGCGTGATCTCTTCAGCATCGGCGCTCTCCTCGCCACGCCGGATCTGGAGAAGATGCACAGCCACCTGTCCAAGGC
>DASWBC010000228.1:0-2374 GCA_036390815.1 Gemmatimonadaceae bacterium | reverse complement strand
ATGGATGGGAACTCATTCCAGTACAACGTCACGAGCCTGCGCGAGACATCGATCCGATACACTGAGTGCATACCAGTCCGCGTTGAATTGGACTGGCATATGAAGCAAGATTTCCGCCACGGCTGAGCCCTAAAACAATGCCGGAACGGCTGTTATGCAGGTCTAATAGGTTTCGGCGGGGTGCCGCATGGGGATTTTCGTAGCGCGGGGTGCGTTTGTCCGGCGAGCGTTACCCTACTTGAGACTCGGACAACTCGGCTGGAACCGCTCGACCAGCGTGCTTCCCGCCTCCGAATACGTCGGTTACGCGAACATTCGACACCGCCAGCACGTATACATATAGCTGCCACATTCATCCGTACATGCAGGCCAAAGTGGTGGTAAACTAGCGGCCCATCGACCAAGCACCCTCTTCTTCAGGGGATTTCAGAAACCCCCGGCGGAGCGATCGTGTCCAACGGATCGATGCCATCAACACGGATTACCCAGACGAACACTTCCGCCGACGGATCCACTGGCTCCAGCGTTGGCGGATCCGCTGGCATCTGCTCGATCGTCGTTGGCTCCGTCGTCGTCGGCTGCATCACCGTCAGCTCCATCGTCGTCGGATCTGCTGGCATCGGATCCATCATCGGCGGAGTGAGAACCTGTTCACTTCCCGCCCGATGGAGCAGGCGACTCCAGGCGACGTAGGTGTGGGCGCTGAGACAAGCCATGGCTGCGATGGGCGGCCGTCGCAGCACGAACAACTCGATGAGCGTGGCCGAGATCATGACGGTGCCGAGCGCTACTGCCGACGCGCCGGAAGCAAGCGGAACTACCATGAACGCGGCACCAACGACTTCAAATACCCCCGTTACGTATCGAAGCCATTGGCCGACCCCGATACTGCGAAACAGCTCGACCATGTCGTGGCGGCCGATCAACTTCGCGCCACCAACGAGCAGGAATACGCCGGCGAGCGCGAGCTCCGTGCATTCGAGCGCGACCAGCTGATGTCGCCGCCGCCGTGCCTGCGGCGATTCGAGCTGATCTCGGCTGCGCCCTAGCTGCGTGCCCGGAAGGCGCTTGCGAAGTGCGTATAGCGCGCCGACGACTAATACGAGAAGCAGCGCGTGTGAAAGGCCGGGGTCGTTGAACATCGATCGAGTCTCCATGCACGTAGCTCGTGCTATGTCAGACTCGACCGCGCGTCCATTTATTCCCTTATGGCCTTGCTCTTGACGACTCCGAAATAGAATGCTAGTGTATTAGCATGTGCCAATCCAATAGCATTCTTGCCGCAACGCGACTGCCGCCAGTTCAGTCGCCGAGGACCGACAACATTGCCTAAACGCGATGCCAGTCCTCTCGCCTGGGATAGACTGGGCGCCCGTGAGCGCGAAATCATGGAATCGCTGTTCGCGCGGCAGCAAGCCACCGTCGCCGAGGTCCTGGCCAGCCTCAAATCGCCTCCGAGTTATTCGGCGGTGAGAGGAATGCTTGCTCTTCTCGAGCAGAAGGGGTACGTGACGCATCGGCGCGACGGGCTCCGCTACGTGTACTCCCCCAACATCAGCACCGCCGCGGCACAGGGAACCGCCCTGAAGAAGCTCGTTGATACCTTCTTTGGAGGCTCGCCGGCGAGAGCGGTTGCTACGCTGCTCAATCTGCCGGACGATTCCCGGGACGAGCTGACAATCAAAGAGCTGAGAAAGGCTGTAGTTGCGGCGCGCAGGCAGGGTCGATGACTCGCACGGATTTCAGTCCTGAGGAATGCTGATCGATGGCTAATCACTTCCTCGTAACGATGAGCATTGTCGCGCTCGCCGTAGGACTGGTGGCGATGGTCGCGGGTGCCCTATGCCGGCGCGCGGCACCAAGCGTACGCAACCTTGTCTGGAATGCAGCTCTCCTCGCGTGCGCGGTCGCGCCAGTCGCGTTGATTCTCGGTCCGCAACTGACCATCCAGGTTCCGGCAAGGTTCGCGGCGAAAGCATCACAGGCGATCGGGGCTTCGACAAACCGTACCGCGGACTTTTCATCCCCCTCACAGGCGCGAATCTTATCTAGCGCTCTTGAAAGCGTATCGCCTCGCACCTCCGAAGCAATCGGCAAGACAGTCCTGTTGATCTGGCTCTCGGGCATGGTGTTTTTTGCCATTCGCTTCCTGCGGCAACTTCTTTTCGCCAGGAGGCTGGTGCGCCGTGGAACGCGAGCGACGCACGACAAGCTCGATCCCCTGCTCGCGGCAGCGAGGTTCGCCCTCGGAATTCGAACTCACGTAACCGTGCTCGAGTCCGCCGAAATAGACATTCCTATCGCCACCGGGATTCTTCACCCCACGATCCTTTTGCCGGCGTCCGCGAATGAATGGGGCGACAACGAGCTGCGC
>DASWBC010000227.1:0-3699 GCA_036390815.1 Gemmatimonadaceae bacterium | reverse complement strand
AAGCGCCGTTCGGATTCGCGGAGCGCGAGAGAATCGTCTCACTCCAGGCGACGTTCATTCGACCGCGATTCCGGAGCTACACACTCGCTTCGATCGGGGGCGAGCTCGAGGGATACGGCTACTCCACGCATCCGGACACCGTGCTTCAGCACTTGGTGTCGTTCTTCTCCGAGACGCACAACTATCCGGCGCTGGTTGCCTCGGCGGGCTGGTCGAACGCTCAGCGCCCGGGCTTGAGCATCTCACCCGAGGATGGCATCAGCATCAGCGCGACCGCACGTCAGCGCTGGCGGGCCGGCGCGACCGGCGGCGCCACGCGCAGCGTCGTCGGTACGACATTCGTCTACAAGTCGCTCGACCTCTCGGGTTTTGCTCACCACGTGCTCGCGCTTCGCGCCGCGGGCGGCATCACCGATGAGGAAAGTCCCGAACTTTTTTCAGCCGGAGGAATCAGTGGAACGGCGCTCGAGCTCTTTCCCGGTATCTCCGCGGGCCAGCAGCGTCGAACGTTCGGAGTGCGCGGATATCCCGCCGGAGTCGAGGGCGGAATTCGCGCGTATTCGGGCGCGGTGGAGTATCGAGCGCCGCTCACCGCGCCATCGCGCGGCTTCCGCTACGTCCCGGTTTTCGTCGATCGGATTTCGATGACGCTTTTCGGCGAGACCGGCCGAGCATTCTGTCCCGCGGGCGCCGACACCACGAACGGACCCTGTACCTCCGCAAATATCCGGAATCCTGTCATGACTTCCGCCGGAGCAGAGCTCAATATCGACACCGGGCTACAGCTCGATGTTCAGGCTCGGCTGCGGTTGGGGCTCGCGTTTCCCCTGATGAATCGACAGCAGCTCGGGGCGAGCGTGGCACAGGCTTACGCGACGTTTGGCGCTTCCTTTTGACCCTTTTGGAGCGCGTGTATCTAAGCAAACGGGAGTTTTCCAGCGGCGGCACTACAGTCGAGTCGCGCGAGGTTTCCTCGGGATTCTGGACGAGCGTCTCGTTGCGTTTCCCCCTTCGGGTGACCTAACTACAGCCGTCGGGTGTACTTAGGGGGGACCGGTCTCTCGCCGCAATTATCTAAGTGAGGAGCGCGATATGCAGACCTGGATCGGTAGATCACGACGGACCTCGGCGTGGAAAAAAGATGGTCGAGTCTCTATTCGTGATGTGGAATACATAAAGCGTTGTCATGTAACGAGATAGGTAAACACTGGCGCGGACTCACGAATACCGGTAGTATCCCTGCCCGCATCGAAATCACCGATGCCCAAGCGTGAAGTTCAAGGTCCGTCGTCTTCTTACTTGACAACCCTTTTATCCTGCGGAGAGTTCTATCTAATGCCCATACCTGCCGTCCCGCCCCAGGGCGAAGCCCAGTTGAATGACAATGCGCGCACCGTGATCAGCAAACGGTATCTGATCAAGGACGCAACGGGCACGCCTGTGGAGCAGCCGGAAGACATGTTCTGGCGCGTGGCGGGAACGGTCGCCGAAGCGGACCGCCGGTATGGAGCAAGCGACAGCGAGGTCTCGTCCATGGCGGAGAATTTCTACCGCCTGATGGTCGAGCGTCGGTTCGAGCCGAACTCACCGACCCTCATGAACGCGGGACGCCCCCTCGGTCAGCTCTCCGCCTGCTTCGTTCTCCCCGTTGAGGATGCCTTGTCCAATGGCCGCGACGGGATCTACGACACGCTGCGCGCGATGGCGCTGATTCATCAGTCTGGGGGCGGAACAGGATTCGGCTTCTCGAAGCTGCGCGGCAAGGGCTCGATGGTTCGCTCGACGACCGGCGTAGCATCGGGTCCGGTGTCGTTCATGAAGCTCTACGATGCGTCGACCGATGCGGTGAAACAGGGCGGCACGCGCCGCGGCGCCAACATGGGAATTCTCCGCGTCGATCATCCCGACGTCATGGACTTCATTACCTGCAAGGAAGACCTGACGCAGATCACGAACTTCAATATTTCAGTCGCTGTCACGGACAAGTTCATGGCAGCGGTCAAGGCGGAAACGAGCTACGACCTCATAGATCCGAGCAGCGGCAAGATCACCGGGCAACTCGATGCGCGCGCCGTCTGGGACAAGATGATCGACGGGGCGTGGAGAACGGGCGAGCCGGGCTGCTTCTTCATTGACGAAGCGAACCGCTACAATCCGGTTCCGCACGTCGGAAAGTATGAGGCGACGAATCCGTGCGGCGAGCAGCCGCTGCTCCCGTACGACGTCTGCAACCTCGGCTCGATCAACGTCGGCTACTATGTGACGGACGAGCAGATGGATTGGGACGCGCTCAAGCGCGACATCCACCTCTCGGTTCGCTTCCTCGACAACATCATCGACGTCAACAAGTATCCGCTGCCCGAGATCGACGCGCTCTCCAAGAGAATCCGGCGCATCGGCTTCGGCGTCATGGGCTTCGCCGATGCTCTAGTTCGGTTGGGAATTGCGTACAGTAGCATCGAGGGCGTCGAGTTTGGACGCCAGCTTCAGAAGTTCGTGGACGTCGAGTCGAAGCGTGAGAGCGAGCGACTCGCCGACCAGCGCGGGCCGTTCCCGGAGTGGGCCAGATCGATCTGGGGCCCCGACGAGACGTGTGCCCGCGACGCCAATGGCAAGCGTGTCAAGCCAATGCAGCTGCTGCGCAATTGCAACGTCAACACGATTGCTCCGACCGGCACCATCTCGATAATCGCGGGCTGCTCTTCGGGCATCGAGCCGCTTTTTGCCGTTGCGTTCATGCGCAATCAGGCGGGAGCGATGATGCCCGACGTGAACGAAGACTTCGTCGCGATCGCGCACAAAGACGGATGGTACTCCGACGAGCTGATGGAGAAGATCGCGAAGGAAGGCCACATCCACTTCGACGAAGTGCCCAAGCAGGTGCAGCGCGTGTTCGTCACCGCGCACGACATCACGCCTGAGTGGCACGTCAGAATGCAGGCGGCCTTCCAGGAGAACTGCGATTCTGCGATCTCCAAGACGACCAATTTCCCGCACGCGGCCACTCCCGACGACGTGCGCGAGATCTACGAGCTCGCCTACGCGCTCAAGTGCAAAGGCGTGACTGTGTACCGCGATGGCTCGCGCGACAATCAGGTTCTCTCGACCGGCGCAACCGTGCAGGCGAAAGCTGAGCGCGATGGCACGGCCGACGCGAGAGCCGAGCGTGGCGAGCTGCACGGCACGATCGCGGAGCTCGAGGCCGAGAATACGAGACTCAAGCAGGCCGTGTTCGACGTCGAGGCCGAGAATCTCCAGCGCCGCGCCAAGAGAGCACGCCCCGACACGCTGCGCGGCATCACCACGCGCATCGAGACGCCGCTCGGCACGATGTTCCTCAATATCACCGAGGATGATCGTGGGCAGCCCTTCGAGGTGTTCATCAACCTCGGCAAGGCGGGTGGAGCGGCGATGGCGGACGCTGAAGCGATGGGACGCCTGATCTCGCTGGCGCTGAGATCCGGAATTCCGATTCGGGAAGTTCATCGCCAGCTGCGAGGCATCGCGTCGGACAAGGCGATCGGACTCGGGCCAAACAAGGTACTATCTGTTCCCGACGCAATAGGTATTGCGCTCGAGAAATGGATGCGCGAGAAGCAGGGTGTGCAGCAGGAGCTGCTCGGCGGCACGCCACTGGCTCCCTCTCCCGAAGAGGTTGGGGAGCCCAAGCCGACTCCAGTGACTGGAGAGGGCGGGCAA
>DASWBC010000226.1:0-5579 GCA_036390815.1 Gemmatimonadaceae bacterium | reverse complement strand
ACGCGGACGACTCACCGAACAGCACGAGCGCGCCACCGGGGTAGCCCAGCTTCGAGAACGCATCGGACACGTTTTTCGCAAGCTCCGCCTGCGTCATCCCCGCGCGCAGCGTTTTGTGCGCGGCGCGGTACGCATCGAGCGTGATCTGATTCGCGAATCGCATTATCTCGATCTCGTGAGCGGTCTTCACCCCTCGGCACGCATTCGTGACTGGCTCTGCGGTCGCCATCTGCATCGAGGGGAGGGCGAGCGCCAACTCGTTGAAGACGAACGTGCGCGCGCTCCCATCGATGGCGAGTTTGCCCGTCCCCACACCCCACCCCCTGAGGACGCCGGCGATGAGCGCCTCGGGACTCTCGTTTTCCTGCCACACGCGAATCTCGAATCTTCCATCCACCTGGTTGGCTGCGCGCTGTTCCTCGAAAGCCGGCGAGATGACGATGCCCTTGCCAGTCTGCGGCAGGATCAAGGCGAAGAGGCGCTCGCTGCGTCCCCAGTCGATACCGGAGAAGTAGGTCATGTTCGCCCCCGGCTCGATCAGCATCGCGGAGTAGCCGAGCTCCTTCATCAGGCGCTGGGCTTTCTCACGTCGCTGCACTCGTTCGGTCTCGGTGATTGGTGCCGGCGCGTCGGGTGCGCGTGATCTAAGTCGGGCCAACTCCGGAGCGATTTCTCGTAGCTCGTTGGATACTTGCTCGGCGCCAGCCCCGATTGGCTTGAAGCCGAGTAGCGATGCCGCACCACCGAGGGCCGCGCCGCGCTGAACGAAATGTCTGCGATCCATATAGCGTCCTTGGTTGGATTTTACGTCGTTAGTTCAGCCCGGAGCCATGAGCCGGCTCGCCCACAGACCCCAGCCAGTAGTCTTTGTATCTATCCGTTATGGTCGTGAATTGCGAGAAGAGTATGACTACCGGCCGGGAGCTTTCGGCGGGTCGGCTTTGGGCTACGTGCCGGCTGTTCCATCTGGGGCACTATTCAAGTGGCTTCGCGTTAGCGATCGCCCACCCCTGCGCCGGCTCGCGCGCACCAAACAGCCCGCCCGGAGCCCACCGCCGACCCGCCATCAGCCCTCGGCCGGTAGTCATCGGTTCATAGTTAGCCCAGCCGGTAGTCTTCAGTTGCAGTTCAATGCCGCCCGGTAACCTGCTTGAGCGCCGATCCATCCGCGTTGATGACCCATATCTCCATCCTTCCGCTGCGATTGCTTTGGAACGCGACTCGCTTCCCATCGGAAAACCAGCTCGGCGTCTCGTCGAGATAGGCAGAAGTGTGGGGGAGAATCTCGCGAGCGCCGGTAGTTTGCAGGTCGACGAGCCACAGAGTGGACTTCCCTTTGGGTGAAATCGCGTTGGCCTGAAAGGCCAGCTGATGGCTATCCGGATGCCACGCCGGCATCTGTGCCCGTCCTTCCTCGGGCGTCAGGTGCGTCACCTGGTGCGGCCGCGATCCGTCTTCATTCATGACCCAGATACTCATCCCGCTTTTCTTGCTGACCGTGTACGCCAGCCGGCGCCCGTTCGGGGACCACACGCCCCGCCAAACCGTCAGAGAGTCGTCAGTCACTTGTCTGGGTGAGCGACCCTGCCCGTCGGTGAGCACGAGGTGGGAAGCGGTCCAGGGCCCGACGTCGTAAACGACTCTGGTTCGCGCCGGTGACACTTGCGGTCCGCGGCCGGGAAACGCTCCGATCATGCGCTCGCGCGAGCTGTCCGGCCAGAGCTCGTACAGCCAGCTGGTGTCCCGAATCATCACGCTGTAGAGGATCGATTTTCCATCCGGCGCCCACTGCCCGCTGACGTCGCTGTCGCGGTGGGTGAGCTGCCTCTCGCCGGTGCCGTCGTCAGAGATGATCCACAATTGCGTTGTTCCGGTCCGATTCGATTCAAAAAGGATCTGCGAAGCACTGGGCGAAACGAGGGGGAAGCCGCCGTTCACGATTGGCGGGGCGCTCGTTTGCGCGCCCGCGCTTAGAGCGATGGTCAAGCAGAGGGCGGCGGAAAGAAGTCGGGCCATTGTGGATTGAAAAAACTACAACTGCGGACTACCTAGTGGCTATTGGCCGTGCCAGTTTTGATGTCCGCCCCGCACCTGGATGCGTTCCTACTTCAGCTCGGAGCCGTGAGCCGACCCGCCGATAGCCCCGGCCGGTAGTCTTAAGTTGTAGTTATTGATCCCGTAACCACCGATCAATACTCTCCGCGGCGTCGCGGCCCTCGCGAATCGCCCAGACTATAAGCGACGCGCCACGACGCGCATCGCCGGCGGCGAAGACTCCAGGCACGCTCGTGCGGTGCGCGCCATCGGTCGCAACATTGCCTCGACCGTCCAGCTCGACGGCGAGGTCCACCAGCAACCTGCTGCGTATCGGGCCGGTGAAACCCATCGCCAGCAGCACCAGGTCTGCCTCCAGCTCGAAGTCGGTTCCCGGCAGCCGCGCGAAGTCGGTGTGCCCGTCGGCGAAGAGCTGCCTCTCGAGACGCGCGGCGTGAATCCGCTGCACTCTCCCGTCCTCGCCGGAGAATGCAGTGGTAGCGACGCTCCAGTCGCGATCGCAACCCTCTTCATGCGCATGCGAGGTGCGGAGCTGCATCGGCCAGAGCGGCCATGGTGTGCTCGCGGCGCGACCAACTGGCGGCTGCGGCAGAAGCTCGAACTGCCTGACGCTGCGCGCTCCTTGACGAACGCACGTTCCAGCGCAATCGGAGCCGGTGTCACCACCGCCGATGATCACGACGCGCTTGTCCCGCGCGTCGGTGACATCGCCCACCAGCATCGCGTCCTGGCCGGCGTCGCTCGCCGTTCGACGAAGTGCATCTGCAAAGAGCCGGCGGTTCTGGGCGGTGAGAAAATCCATCGCGAGATGCACTCCCTCCAGCTCTCGGCCGGGCACGTCGAGATCACGGGCCGCGCCCGCTCCCGTCGAGACGCACACCGCGTCGAACTCCGCGCGTAACTCCTCGACGGTGATGTCCTCGCCGACGTCGATCCCACAGCGAAACTGCACCCCCTCCGCCTCGAGCTGGCCAAGACGGAGATCGAGCACCGACTTCTCCAGCTTGAATTCGGGTATTCCGTAGCGTAGAAGTCCGCCGACTCTCTCGTTTTTCTCGAATACGACGACAGCGTGTCCACTGCGACGAAGCTGTTGCGCGGCAGCAAGCCCCGCGGGCCCGGACCCGATGATCGCGACCTTGAACCCTGTCACCCTCCGCGGGGGACGCGGCACCACCCAGCCCTCCGAGAAGCCACGATCCGCGATCGTCTGCTCGATGTGCCGGATCGCCACAGGCTCGTTCACCAGACCGAGCACGCACGCCGACTCGCAAGGCGCCGGACAGAGCCGGCCCGTGAGCTCCGGGAAATTGTTCGTCGCGTGCAGCGACTCGAGCGCCTGGCGCCATTCTCCATGCTGGACGAGACCGTTCCATTCGGGGATGATGTTGTGCACGGGACAACCGGTATCGCCCTGGCAGAACGGCACTCCACAATCCATGCAGCGCGCTGCCTGAGTGCGCACGGCCTGCTCGGGAGCTGGGCGATAGAATTCGCCCCAGTGCCGCACCCGCTCCTCCACCGTCTGGCGCTCCGCCGTCGCTCGGCGAAGCGTGAGGAATCCTTTCGGATCAGCCACGACGAGCCTCCCCGATCACCAGCCCGCGTCGCGCCACGGGGCTCGTGTTGACTGCGTCTGCGTCCGCCTTGCGCTCGAGCGCCTTCCGGTACTCGGTTGGCACGACGGCGACGAACAGCCGTTGCGCCCGCTCCCACCGTCCCAGCTCCCGTTTCGCGCGCGCGCTGCCGGTGTACCGTGCGTGCTGCTCTACAAGGCGTCGCAGCATCTCGAGCTGGCCGAAGTCTGTGACGTGCGCAAGCTCCACCATTCCGGTGTTGCACTGCTGCTCCAGCTCGCTGAACTCGTCGAGCACGAACGCCATGCCGCCGCTCATTCCCGCGGCGAAATTCCGGCCCGTGCGGCCGAGCACGACGACCGTTCCGCCTGTCATGTACTCGCAGCCGTGATCGCCGACTCCTTCGACCACAGCGATCGCCCCGCTGTTGCGCACGCCGAAGCGCTCGCCCGCAACTCCGGCGATGTACGCTTCGCCCGACGTCGCGCCGTAGAGCACAGTGTTGCCAACGAGCACCGTCTGGTCAGGAATGAACTGCGCAGCACGTGGATGCCGCACGATCAGCCGCCCGCCGGATAAACCCTTCCCGACGTAGTCGTTCGCATCTCCCTCCAGCTCGAGCGAGAGCCCGCGCGCCGCGAATGCTCCGAAGCTCTGGCCCGCTGACCCGGTGAATCTGAAGGAGATCGTTTCGTCGGGCAGGCCTGTGTCGCCATATCGCCGAGCGATCTCGCCAGATAGCGTCGCCCCGATCGCGCGATCGGCGTTGGTGATGGACAGCGTCGACTTTACGCGTTCGCCACTATCGAGCGCTGGTTGGGCGAGCTGGACGAGCTTTCTGTTCAACCCTCCCTCTTCCTCCGAGTGGTCGAGCCTCAACGGGACGTGGTGACGCGCAACTCGGTCCGTGCGCGCGCGTGACGCCGGCATCGCCAGATGCAGGAGTGCGGAAAGATCGAGCGTGGCCGCCTTGGCATGATCGGCAGGCGGCAGCGCGCACAGCATGTCGGTGCGGCCGATCATCTCGTCCATCGTTCGGAAGCCGAGTCGCGCCATCAGCTCCCGTACTTCTTCCGCGATGAAGAAGAAGTAGTTCACCACGTGCTCGGGCTGGCCGCTGAACCGCGCTCGCAGCTCGGGATCCTGCGTCGCGATTCCGACCGGACACGTATTGAGATGACACTTCCTCATCATCACGCACCCTTCGACGATGAGCGGCGCGGTCGCGAAGCCGAATTCGTCGGCGCCGAGGAGCGCCGCGACGACGACGTCGCGTCCGGTCTTGAGCTGGCCGTCCGTCTGCAGCCGCACGCGCCCGCGCAGACCGTTCATCACGAGCGTCTGTTGCGTCTCGGCGAGCCCGAGCTCCCACGGACTCCCGGCGCGCATGATGCTCGACAGCGGAGACGCGCCGGTGCCACCGGAATCGCCCGAGATGAGAATCAAGTCCGCGCGCGCTTTCGCCACACCGGCAGCGACAGTACCCACTCCCGCCTCGGCAACCAGCTTGACCGAAACCATCGCCTTCGGTGCGATCGCCTTGAGATCGTAGATGAGCTGCGCCAGATCTTCGATCGAGTAGATGTCGTGGTGGGGCGGAGGCGAGATGAGTGTCACGCCCGGTACCGAGTGACGCGTGCGCGCGATCACTGCGTCCACCTTATGCCCGGGGAGCTGGCCTCCTTCCCCGGGCTTTGCGCCCTGCGCGATCTTGATCTGCAGCTCGCTGGCATTGACCAGGTACTCGGCCGTAACACCAAACCGCGCCGACGCGACCTGTTTGATGGCGCTGTTGCGGTCAGTGCCGAAGCGAGCGGGATCTTCGCCGCCCTCTCCGCTGTTGCTGCGTCCGCCGAGCCGGTTCATGGCGATCGCGAGCGTCTCGTGCGCCTCTTTGCCCAGCGATCCAAATGACATCGCCCCGGTACAGAATCGCCGAGTGATGGC
>DASWBC010000225.1:0-2885 GCA_036390815.1 Gemmatimonadaceae bacterium | reverse complement strand
CATTCCGGCCGGAATGGCGCGCATGAATCTCGGCCTCTTCCTGGTCGCGAATTTCATCGGCACGGTCGTCTGGTGCGCGATGCTCGCCCTCGCGGGCAGAATACTCGGCGCGAACTTTACGAGAATTCACCAGTTCCTCGGTCCCGTCGGCTGGAGCATTCTCGGCATCCTGGCCGCCGGTCTTGGCGTCTGGGCATTCGCGCGGAGGAGACGCCGGGCGCGGGGGCAGCGCGCCTGACAGCCAGGTATCTTGCCGGCGGCTCATGCCGTCCGTACGTTCGTTTGGCTCGGCACGCCGCCGCGCGAAGGCCGTCCGTCACCTGAAACGGGGGGGTTTATGTTGACGCTGCACCGCACTACCCGCATCGCGATCTGCTGCTCCGCTGCGGTCCTCGCCGGATGCGCGAAGAAGAACGACGCCACGGTAGACTCCACGAGCGCGTCCTCGACTACCACTTCCACAACCAACGCTACGGCTATGGCTCCGGCTCCAGCTCCGGCTCCGGCTCCCATCAACCTCGCCGACGTCGCTGGGAAGTGGGACATGCACGCGGTCCCCGCGAGCGGAGACACGACTTCAACGAATTTCGTATTGACCGCAACCGGAACCACATCGGGATGGTCGATCAAGTATCCAGGTCGCGCAGCGGTTCCGGAGCGTGTGACAGTCGCGGGAGATAGTATCGTGACATCAGCTGGCCCCTACCCGAGCTTTCGACGGAAGGGCGTGACGGTGACGACGGATGGCGTCTTCCGCGTTCAGAATGGAAGCCTCGTAGGGACGAATACGGCGCACTACAAGGTGAAGACCGCAGATTCTGTTTTGGTGTTGAACACGACCGGTACTCGCGCCAAGTAGGAGGCACCGTGTTCAGACCCAAAGGACCTGCGTGCCAGAGCTGCGGGATGCCACTCAGCAGAGACCCCCGTAGCGGGACCAACGCTGACGGAACTCAAAGCAGTGAGTACTGCAGTCGCTGCTATGAGCAGGGAGCTTTCACCCAACCGGACATCACCGCCGCAGAAATGACGGCCTTGGTCGAGGAAAAACTCCGGTCGATGCATTTCCCGGGATTTCTGGCGCGGCGCTTCGCGAAGGAAGTCCCTTCGCTGAGACGTTGGAAAAACAAAAGCGCGAGCCACGCTTCGGCTAGCGCGTCGGCGAGCGAGCTACAGCCGCGCGCCTGATTCCGCCGGCGGCTTGATCGGGGGGAGTGCCGCCTCGATCTCGCCGCGCTGCGGTTCCAGCCAGGGAGGAAGCACGAGGTGCTCACCGAGCGAAGCCGGGTCTTCATCTACGGTGAAGCCTGGCCCGTCGGTGGCAATCTCGAACAAAACCCCGCCGGGCTCGAGAAAGTAGACCGACTTGAACCAGAACCGATCGATCACCTCTGTCGGACGCCGATGCGCGCGATCGATTCTTTCGCGCATTTCCAGCTCGCTCCTGTCGTCCGGCACGCGCCACGCGACGTGGTGCACTCCGCCAGTTCCCCACCTTCCTCGCTCCGCGTCTGGAATTTCGCGAATCTCGAGATAACGACCCGAGCCGCCACCCCCGATCCCGAAACCGAGCCACTCATCCTCCACACCAATGTCAACGAATCCAAGAACACCGGTGAGAAAGCTCGATGTGGCCCCGACGTCGCGCTCCCACAAGCGAACGGAGTGAAGTCCGCGGATCTGCTTTTCCACGGGAACCGGGCTCTCCGGCCACGGAGTGAAGTCGCGCCGGTCCCCCGTTTCGTGCAACGCGAGAGGGAGCCCGTGCGCATCGGTGAACGGGAGCGCCGACGTTCCGCGCCTCGTCTCGATCTCGCCGACAGCCAGATGATGCTCCGCCAACCGCTCTGCCCAGTAGTCGACGCTGCCCAAGGGAACGGCGAGGGAGATTTCCATGGCCAGTCCCACACCCGGCTTGGCGGCGGGCATCTCCGGCCACGGAAAGAACGTGATGTCGGTTCCGGGGTGGCCTTCTCCGTCGGCGTAAAAGAGGTGATAGGTTCCTGGAGAGTCCTGGTTGACGCTTTTCTTGACCAGGCGCATGCCGAGCATGCCGGAGTAGAAATCGACGTTGTCCTGCGCATCGCCGGCGATGCAAGTGACGTGGTGGAGTCCGGTTAAGCCAGTCATGAGGGTATCCGCCAGTAAACGTCCGAATGCTTGCGCAACTCTACATTGCTACGTAGGTCTACGTACAGCGCGTCCATTCAGGATGTGGCATCCTTTGTATCAGTAATGCCTGAGCGCTGCCGCACTAATTCGCTCCGGCGACAGATAGATTAGCTGAAGAGCGATGGAGGCTGCAATGACTGCACCCAAATGGCTCGCGAACTATGACGACGGAGTTCCGGCGACGCTGGAGCCTTATCCCAGCCGAAGCCTTTCCGACTATCTGCGCGAATCGGCCGGCCGATGGCCCGAGCGTCCTGCCCTTCTCTTCAAGGGCTCGACTATCACCTACCAGAGAGTCGAACAGGAGAGCAATGCGCTCGGGTCAGCGCTTCGCGAGATGGGAGTGAAGCGCGGCGACCGGGTTGGCATTTGTCTGCCCAACTGTCCGCAATTCCTGATCGCCGAGTTCGCCGCGTGGAAGGTGGGCGCGATCGTGTGCCCGTTCAATCCGACCTACAGCGAGCGAGAGATGGAAGACGCCCTTCAGACGACGGGCGCGGAGACGGTGGTCGTGCTCAATCGCTTTTACGGAAAGGTGAAGAGCATCCAACCGCGAACATCCGTGAAGCGGGTGATCGCCACCGGCATCAAGGATTACCTGCCATGGACGCTGCGCTTCGCCTACACTCTCCTCAAAGAAGAGAAGGAAGGCGAGCGCATCAATGTTGCCGCGGGGGATTTTCGTTTCGGGGGACTGCTGCGAGAATTTCGAC
>DASWBC010000224.1:0-3044 GCA_036390815.1 Gemmatimonadaceae bacterium | reverse complement strand
GAATAGTCCGCCGTCGCGTCCCTGACCATCGTGACGTCGTAGCCGAGTTCAGCGGCAAAGCGGACAGTCGCCTCGACGCACGTGTGTGCGATGAGCCCGATGACAATCAGCCTCTGGATACCGTGCCGCTTGAGCTGCAGATCCAAGTCCGTGTTGGCGAAGCCACTTGAGCACCAGTGTTCAAGGGCGACGATCTCGCCGAGTTGCGGCGCGAACTCGCTGCGAATCTCGCCACCCCACGTCCCGTACTCGAAGGTCCTTCGCGACCACGCGGCTTTCTGAACCGGTGCAATATGGGTCCACGTCTCGTAGTCGCCAGGACGGTATCGTCGGTGCAGCGCATAGAACACGCGAAGCTGCGCCTTCCGCGCGGCATTCAGGACCTGCAGCATGTGAGGAACACAGTTGTTCGCTTCCGCGACGCCCTTCAACCGATCCCAGACCTTGCCTCCCTCGGAGATGAAATCGTTGTAGGGGTCGATCACCACGAGCGCCGTCACGCCTGCCTCAAGGGTCAGCTGCGACATGTTCTCTCCTTACGCCTGACGCAATGCATGACGTTCGATGCTTTGCGCGAAGAGCGGCGTCTCCTGGCGGTTGTGAGCCTCGGAGATCGGCTTGCGCGCCGCTCGGAAGACCTCCAATGGGATTCCCTGCCGGCCGAGGAAGTCGATGAGGTCTGGCGTAGCCGAACTGTGCACGGTATTGGTGAACTCACAGGTCTTGTCGTCGATCTTCTTGACGCGCAAATCCCATATCACGCTGATCTTCGTCCGGCCCGTCGGGGTGAACACATCGGAGTCAGACGCGAGCCGCAGGTGATCGCGCTGACCCACTTCCTCGACGTAGTGCTCGACGATCAGGCTCCCGCCGAGGATTTCGACGTTGATCGACATGCGCCGGCCGTCAGCCGTCGACGTCGCTCCGGCCGAGCAGTGTGCCGGTGAACACGCTTGATACTCCGATTCCGGCAGTGTGAAACACCACGACGGAATGTCCACGTTCTCGATGGGCGCGTTGATCGTCGCTGAGAAACTCGATTCGACCAGAGTGTGGTCTTCCATTCTTCTGTCTCCATTTGCGCGAATGAGCCTCGTTATCCGAACGTGAAGGCGTACGCCTCTACGCCGCCCTCGATGAACTCGATCTCGAACTGTCGATCAGCGATCGGTCCCGATTGTCGAATCAGCTGATACAAGCGTTGCTCCCTGACCGTGCCGGTTCCATGCTCGTCGACATCACTTCCATGAATTGCGCCGGGCGGCTGTCCATCGATAGACACTCGAAAAGGAACGACCCCTCGACGCACGGCCGGTCCCATGATTAGGTGGAGATCGCGGGCATGAAACCGGTATGCGATCCGCCCGCCGGCAGCGTTCAGTGCGGCAGTCTCTCCCTTCACCGTCCATTCGCCGGAAAGCGCCCATTGATTGAGGCGTAGGCGAGGCGGAACGGCATACAAGTGACTCGTGTTCACCGAGGCGCCGCCTGGAGACGAGAAATTCTCCGCTTTCTGATGGCCCACGTAGGTTTCGGGCGACCTCAAGCTGCCCCAGTCTGCGCCCACCTCCGGACCATGCGCCTCGGGGGAGACGGACTCACGCTCGATCGCGCCGCCTCGCCCGGACGCTGCCACCAATTCTCGAATCCTCATTTCCGATTCTTCGTAGTTGCCCTCGCCGAAGTGGTGACCGCGTACCATCCCCCCGCCATCGATGAAGTAGAGCGCCGGCCAATAGTGATTACCGAACCCATGCCAGATCGCGCGGTCGTTGTCGATGGCGATCGGGTACGTGATGCCTCTCTCCTGTACGGACCTTCGCACGTTGTCGACGTCTTCCTCGAACGTGAATTCGGGTGTGTGCACGCCGATGACGACCAACCCTCGTTCTTTGTACCGGGCGGCCCACGCGCGAACGTATGGCACGGTGCGAAGCCAATTGATGCAGGTGTAGGTCCAGAAGTCGACGAGAACGACTTTGCCTTGCAGGTCCGCCGCTGTCAGTGGAGCTGAATTGAGCCACGCTGTCGCCCGACCGAGCGATGCCAGGTCGCTTGCGCTGGATGGTACAAATGGTTTCACAGTGACCAACTGCATCACGGAATCTCTGGTGCCGACCCACGCGGCAGCCAGCGAGAGAGCGCCCACCCCAAGGAAACGGCGGCGATCGTATGGTTGTTGCGCGAACATGCGTCTCTCCCCTTGACAAGCAGTTCGTGGACGCACGAGTGGCGCGCCTCGAGTTAGGGACGAAGTGCTGTCACGCCGTCCCTAACTCGAGCGCGCCCTGCCTCGCTTATGCGCGCAGCGATCTGAAGCCCGCGCGAAGCTCTTCTGAGAAGAGCTTCGGCTGTTCCCATGCGGCGAAGTGCCCGCCTTTGTCGAGCCTGTTGTAGTGGATCAGTTTGGGGTACGCACGCTCTGCCCAGCTCCGCGGGGCCGGAAAGAGTTCGTCCGGAAAGACGCTCACGGCCACCGAGACGGCGGCGCCGACGCCCTTGACCGCGAAGAACGACGACCCCTTGTTCTCCCAATAGAGACGGCCGCCAGAGACCGCGGTGTTCGTCAACCAGGTGATCGTAACGTTGTCGAGGATGTCGTCACGCGTGAGGCCCTCGGACTGTCCGTTGAAGACGCGCGCGATGAGCTCGTAGCTGCGCGCGTCGTGATCAAGGAAATACGCGGCCAGGCCGACGGGTGAATCGGCGATACCGTACAGCGTCTGCGGCCGCAGCCCCATCTGGAAGGCGTAGCCGATGCCTTTTGCATAGACGGAGCTCAGTCGCTCATACGCGACCTTCTCGTCGGCGGAGAGACCTGCCGGTGCCGGCGCGCCGGAAAACGCTGCCTTGTCGATGTCGAGTGGAATCACGTTCGGCATGTTGGTGTGAATGCCCAGCAATTCCGGCGGCGCCTGTACGCCCATCAGCTCGGTGATGACCGCGCCCCAATCGCCACCCTGCGCCACGAATTTCGTGTAGCCCAGGCGCTTCATCAGCACGGTCCAGGCCCGCGCAATGTGGGCGGGGTCCCACCCGGTGGT
>DASWBC010000223.1:0-2614 GCA_036390815.1 Gemmatimonadaceae bacterium | reverse complement strand
TGCAGCAGCCTGAGACCGGGCGAGCGCCTCGAGATCCTGAGAGGCTCTTCCCGGCCCCAGATGAATACCTCCTCGTCCCGCTTGGCCAGGCTGATTAACGGACGATCCGTTAGCCCGAGCTCCGCGAGCGCGGCGTGGGCGGCAGAGAGCTGGCCTTTGCCCCCGTCGATCACAATCAGGTCCGGCAGTGGCTTTTCGTCGTTCAGGCGCCGCTCGAAGTACCGGCGAACCACCTCCTGGATCGAAGCGAAGTCGTCCGAGCCCTCCACCGTCTTCACCTTGAACTTTCGGTACTCGCCCCTCTTCGCCCGCCCGTTTTCGAACCAGACGCAGGAGCCAACCGTATCGGTGCCCTGGGTGGTCGAAATGTCGAAGCAAACCAGGGATCGCGGCAGGCGTTGGAGTCCCAGCTCCCTGCCCAGCTCATAGACCGGATCCCCGGCGCGCTCGTCTGCCTCCATCGATGAGAGCTTGAGCTCCTCCAGCAGGTGACGCGCGTTCTGCTCGGCCAACGCAATGAGATCGCGCCGTGGCCCGCGCTGGGGAATTAGAATCCTGCTATCCGGCAGCGCTTGCTCGATCAGCTCGCGATCCGGGAAATCGAATGGAAGCAGCAGCTGTCGCGCTCTCTCCTGCATACCGACGTAGCTGCCGGCGAGGAAGATAGGCATGACGTCGGCATCGTCTTCGCCCTCGATATTCGTCAGAAAGCGCTGCTCTCTCGACAATAGCTTCCCGCCCCTGATGCGCAGCACCGTGACACATGCATCATCGCCGTCGCGGGCGTAACCGATCACGTCGCGGTCACCGCCTTCCACCTCGAGCACGACGGTCGGCTCTTCCATCTGTTCCAGGTGGTGAAGGGCGTCGCGCAGTTCCGCGGCGCGCTCGAAGTCAAGCTGCTCGGACGCGAGATCCATGCGCTCCTTCACTCGGCGCACGACCTCCTCCGGGCGCCCCGACAGGAAGAGTACGACTTCGTCTATCATCGTGCGGTAGTTCTCCTGCGACTGCGCCAGTATGCAGGGCGCCTTGCAGCGCTTGATGTAGTAGTCAAGACACGGTCGCTCCGGCATCTGGGCCGGCATGTCGTAGTTGCAGCTTCGCACCGTGAAGATTCTCTTCACCACGTTGAGCGAGCGGCGCATCGCGCCCACATCGGTATAGGGGCCGAAGTAGCTCGCTCCGTCGTCCTCTAGACGGCGAGTGACGAACACTCTCGGGAAAGGCTCCTGCACCGTCACCTTGATGTACGGATACGATTTGTCGTCGCGGAGCGCGATGTTGAAGCGCGGGCGGTACTCCTTGATCAGGTTCGCTTCGAGGATGAGCGCGTGCGCTTCGGTAGGGACGACGATCGTCTCGAGGTCTGCGATGAGGCCGACCAGATGCCGGGTTTTGGGATTCTCTAGCTGGTCGTTGGCGAAGTAGCTGCGCACGCGAGAGCGCAGGCGCTTTGCCTTCCCTACGTAGAGAGTAATCCCATCCCTGCCCTTCCACAGGTAGACCCCGGGCCCTTCAGGGAGGTGTGGAAGTTTTGTCGCAACGGCGTCGGGAACGGGCAGCATGTGTAATTATACCACCCGCGTAAAGCCTGGTTCACTTGGGACGAAGCGCCAGGTTGAGTAGTCGTCGGCCGCGGTCGAAGACGTTTTTCGCCTCCGGAATTCCGAATGCGGCGGTGATTCCGAGGTACGAAAGTCCGTAAACGCAGAGTAGAGCCAGAGCCACGAGCTTCGACTTGACGACGGTGTCGTGCGTGGAAAGAATCAGGGAGCCGCGGTCCATTGCCAGCTTGTACGCCCACGGAATGGCGGCTCCAGCGAACGCCGCTCCCCACAAACGCGCCATGCGCGCGGGCACCAGCCGCGTGCGGCCGATTCTCTTGTCCATCTCACGACGCAACAGATAAAACTCCACCCATCCCGCGAGTCCGGCCGATGCCGTGAGCCCCGCCGCGCCGAGCTTGCGGTCGAGACCGAGCAGGCCAGGCAGCACGAGCGCGAAGAAATATCCAAGTCCCGTTGTGAGGATCACGCGGACGACAGCGTAGCGCAGCGGGGTTTTCGTATCGCGCATCGCGTAGAACGTGGACGAGTACAGACGGCCCATCGTTGATGCGAGAAGTCCGACGGTCGAGCCGATCAGGATCTGCCAGACCCAGATGGTGTTGCCACGCTGGAATTTTCCGCTCTGGAACAGCAGCAGGACGATGAGGTCGCCGAGAGCGAGGAAGGCAACCGCGCTTGGGACGATGAAGTACGCGATCCGGTCGAGGCCGTCGCTGAGTCGCCCACGCAGATACGCGCCGATCTCCGTCGTGGTGCCCCGCGCGCGTGACATCGTCGGCAGCTCGGCCGCCGAAATCGCCATCCCGAACAGGCTGATCGGAAGGACGTATATCGCCTGCGCATATGTGAATGACGAGACGGCTCCATTGCCGAGATAGCTGGCGAGCCACGCATCAACGTAGGCACTTAGCTGTACGACGCCCCTCCCCACGAAGGCAGGAACGAAATTTCGGAATACGTTCCGAACGCTGTCCGCGGCGGCCGTCAGTCGGGGCCTCACGCCCGGCGCGAGCGATAAGACTTGCGGAAGCTGGATCAGGAAC
>DASWBC010000222.1:0-7806 GCA_036390815.1 Gemmatimonadaceae bacterium | reverse complement strand
TGGCGTTCGCCTAGTCTACACCGAGCGGGCATCCGCGTACAAGATCGCCATCTATTTGGCGACGAAGTACTCACCTCGGTGAAGCGGAGCATCGATGTTTTGAAACCTGAACGGCAGCGACTGGTACACCCAAAGCCGTGGGCCTGACTGAAGTTGATAATGCAAGTGTGGTCCGAATGCGTCTCCCGAGTTCCCCAACCTTCCAATTACTTGGCCCGTGGCGACCCGGTCCCCTACTTTGAGAGTGACGGAGCCTGGTTGCATGTGCATCATGACGCTGTACTCGGAGTTGCCATGATCGATGATCACGCAATTTCCGGCATACGCCATAACCGGGTCATGGAGTGTCTTGAAATAATTGGAGTCAGGTTCCTCTCCCGGGTGCTGGCTATCGGGTACGTCGTTGCGGGTGTAGACCACGGTTCCAGCGGCCGGCGCAATAATCTCGCGGCCATAGCCCGCATCCGCCGCATTCTCGTTGGCATCGCTTAGCTCTCCATCGTTCTGATCCAGGCCGTCCAGGTCGATTGCAAAGGCATTCGAGTAGCCGCCGTGGCCACCACTCGTGATATAGTCCTGCCCAACGATGCCATGGCCACGAAAGGGAACGATGAGCGCTGTCTTCTGTTGGTAATATCGAATCGGGATCCCGAGCATCTGTTCCGACCGATGGCCCTTCGCATCGGCGACTGTTAGCCGGACTGATGCGGAGTCAATCGCCAATGCCTGGGGATGGCGAAAGTAAAGGCGAACGTCAAATGCTTCGGGCAGCGTAAACGCACGCGTCGGCGACGCGAGCGGGGTGTTCGGCTCGATCCGAAAGCTTGTCCGTTTGATTTTTGCCAGCATTCCAGTCGTCCAATCCTGCCGCTCGACGGTAGATCCGGCACTTGAGAGTTGCACGCTGGCGGAGATCGGAGTGAGCGCGCAATCGGTGGAACAAATCACCGCAATATCGAACACGAATGAGGACGTTCTAGCACCTCCCGGATCGTCTACTTTGTAAACCATTGCCGGGACGACCTGCAGACGGAAGTCGGGCCGACTGACCTGTGAAGGTTCGGCGGCGACTAAGCCCGCAAACACAACTGAAGGCAGCAGAACTCGATTCATATCAGCGCAACTCCTGCGTAGAGCCACTCGACGAGCGAGGGCAACCGTGGCGAGGACAACCCTGAGCAACAGAGTCCATAGAGCCCTTATCTAAGAGCCGTCTCACGATTAGATGGGTGCGAGTTTAAGAGGGTTTGAAGGCTCGGGGGCTGCCGAGCTCGTGAGGTTCACTGCCACCGTATCCATCCCCGCGGACAGGACAGTGACGTGGGGGGCGGTGTTGAAAGCCCTCCCGGCACCGCGGCCGGGTACTTCCCGAATCGCGCGATTCGGGTCTGGACGCGCGAGATGCCTGACGGCAAAATCGAGCAGTATCAGATCGCGCCGATCGGCTAGAGCCACCGATGCCCCATCGATTCAACGGGCGGCCGTACTATGTACAGAAAGGTCTTGAGAACCTACGCAGTCTGGACGTTGTCGATCGGTCCAGTCGTCGCAGCCATCATCGGCCTCGCCGCCTGCGACGGGGCCGGGGTTGTGGACCCACCGCTTCCCCCTGACGCCGAGGAATTCTCACCGCCCGTCGTCTATTCGACGTGGTGGAACATGACACAGGCGTGTTCGGGATTGACGGGCTCGCTCGGGGCCGTGACCTGGTACAAGACGAGCGAAGTTCTGGACGATGCTAAAACTGGAGACCTTGTGCTCGGTTACTGGTCACCAGCCCGCAACACGATCGTGCTGACGACAGCATCGGTTCTCGATGGCGGCACTGTGAGGCACGAGATGCTTCACGCTCTGCTGGGAAGGTCGGGGCACCCGCGCGACCAGTTTCTTGGCAAGTGTGCGGGGACAGTCCCATGCGAGGAAGGCTGCATTCGGGATGCAGGACCTTACCCAGCGCCGCCAGAATCACCGATCCACGTCATGGGGGATTCGATCGATCTCACCGTGGACGTACAGCCTACGAATCCGACCCCGGCCACCGACGGCGGTCTTTTCTCAATAATTGTGACGGCGCACAACCGCTCGGCGCACTGGGCGACCGTTACGCCATCCGTTCTTGGGGACGATACAAACCGTACCTTCTCATTCGACGTGCGCGACACGGGCTCGTCCGCGGCAATCACCAACGGGGAAGTCGCTCTTGATCCATCGGAAATGATCTTTGCCCCTGGTGAAACCAAGAGACAGGTTTTTGACTTCAGGATCGGCGATTCGCCATTCGCGAACCAGCTTCTGTCAGGCAATTACATCGTTCGCGGGGGGTACTCCGATTATTGGTCCGCCTATAGCCCATTCGTCATTGGGCCCTGAGGCTCGGCGTCGCGAGATTGGGCCTCAGTTGTGGCGCGGCTGCGGCAAAACTCGCCCCAGCCGCAACGGACCGCCCGCCAATGTCGACCTAACGGGGGGCAAATTTTTTGCTTAGGTGACTCCCCATATCCGAATGGGAGCAGTCATGCGCGGGACGTTGGCGCTGGTGAACCTGGGCTTTTTCGCTGCATTCACGCTGATCGCGTCGGGATGCGCCACAATGCGACCTTACGATCCCGGTCCCGGAAAACGCGTCGTGGTCGGCGTGGTACAGGATACCTACCTCTCGGGTGCGTCCGTCAACGTCACGATATCGAACCTGAGCGACGTCACGCTGTTCTATCCCGACGGCTTCTGCAAAACCGAGCTGCAGCGGAAGGACGGCACCACGTGGAAGACGGTCCAGGGCCCTGCTCGCTGCCCGATCGCGCTCGGCTTCCTCGATCCCGGTCAAACCGTCGTGCATCAATACCGCTTGCCGACGGGCGCAGCGGTCGGCACCTACCGTCTCACGATGCCGATGCCGGTCCCGCCGGAAGAGAGCGCTATACGGCAGCCGGAGCTCCAGACGCCGGCCTTCACGGTGCACACGACGCCTGAGTAGTAGTACGGATATCAGATATGTCGCGCGACGGGCCTGACAGCCTGAGTGGCGGGAATCTTGCCGCATCAGATAGTCCGCTAAACCCAGGCTTGCATGCACACAGTGTATCGGATCGACGTCGCGCGCAGGTTCGTAACGCTGTATTGGATTGATTTCCCCTCCGCGGCGCAGCTGAGAGAGGTCGTCGAAGCAGCGGTAACGGATCCGGAGTTCAAGCCCGGAATGAACTTTCTGTGGGATCGGAAACCGGGCCTCGCAAACCCCGCGTCTGTCGAGTTCCTGCGCGGGATGCTCTACCTTTTCCAGATGCTGGCCGAGAGGATTGGCCCTCATTCCTGGGCGATCGTGTGTCACAATCCGGCCGACTTCGGCAGGGCCCGCGCACTCGAGGCGATGTCCGATGGCACAAAGGTCACGATCCGGGCGTTCCATAGCGCCGGCGACGCTGAGGAGTGGCTGCGTAATCCAATTCGCTACGATGCGAGCATCGTGGAATTTCCCTCGCGGAATCCATCGGGGCCGCACCCTATAATCGTCTAGACGCCTGGTCGCCGGAGTAATTCATGGTGCCCGAAATTATCGGGCATGGCTGACCCCTAGCCAACGCTTTTCCCCGCCTCGCTGTCAAAGATCGGAAGGAAACCAACCGAACTCCCACCCGTATTTCGGGAATGGCGTCAAACAAAATTCGATTCGCTAGACGCGTGCGCGTTGCCGCGCGCTGCCTGGCTCTTGGGACTCTCATCCTGCAGCTCGCGGCGGGAATGGCGCACGCGCAGGGAACCGACCCCGACGTAATCCGCGGACGCGTAACCGACGATTCTTCGCGCGCCATCGTCGCGACCGTCATGGTGACACGCGGTCCGGACAGACTCACTCAGCAAGCCACCACTGACAGCGCCGGCAATTTCAGCGTCCGCTTCCACCAGGGCACCGGTGACTACCTCGTCTACGTCAGTGCCACCGGATTCTCCTCCGCGCGGCGTCGCGTGCAGCGACAGGCGGACGAGCACGAGCTGGTCGCCAACTTCGTTCTTCCACGCGCCCCGATCGCGACACTCGATGCGGTGAAAATCGAGGGAAGAAAACCCGTTCGGGCGAGCAATCCGATCGGCCCCATGCAGCTCGAGACGGGCTCGGCCGAGAAATGGCGCGATGGCGTCAACGGTCAGATTCCGCCCACGGTCGCCGGTGATCTCGGCGCCATCGCCGGCACGATGTCCAACGTCACCGTGACCGGGAGCGGCCCCGCGATACTCGGATCCGGGTCGGAGTCCAATCTCAACACGTTGAATGGGATGGGACTTTCCGCGGGCTCGATTCCGCGCGCCGCGCGTACAGAAACGCGCGTCACCGGCGCGACGTTCGATCCGACACGCGGCGGATTCTCCGGCGTGAACGTGGACGTGCGCCTCGGGCCCGGGGATCGCAATTACCAGCGCCGGAACGCCTTCCTTACATTCGATCCCCGCTATCTCCAGTTCACCGACGCCACCGGCCGCTCGCTCGGCGCGACGAGTGGCGGCGCCCGCGGAAGCGTCGGCGCCGACGGCGAGCTCATTCGCGGGGCGATGACGTACAATGTCGCTCTCGACCTCGCGCGATCGCTGAGCGAGCCATCGACCCTGCTCAACGCCGACGCGCAGGCGCTGATCAACGCCGGCGTCGCGCCCGATTCTGTAGCCCGCCTCATTGCGTTCGCCACTCCGCCCGGTATTTCTCTCGCCGCCTCGGGGGTGCCGGCCAATCGCCAACACGACGCGGTAACCTGGCTCGGACGTCTCGACGACACGCGCGATACGCTGAGCACGCGCGCGCTCACCAGCTATGCCGGATTCACCCGCGATGGCGCGCTCGGCTTCGGGCCGCTCTCAGCCCCATCCGCCGCCAGCGAGCGCCGAGAGCGAACGCTGGGGGCGCAGCTCACGCTCGGCGCGTACGTCGGTCCGGGACGGAGAACGCTCAACGAGACACGCATCGCCGTGAGCGGCGTGCGCACGACGGTCTCCCCCTATCAAACATTGCCGGGAGCGACTGTACTCGTCCGCTCCGACGATATCGGCGCCGGTACCGATGTCGGCTCGCTCCTCCTGGGCGGCGGATCTTTCCTGCCGACCGAGGAATCGCGCTGGACCCTGGAGGCGGGCAATCAAACGGAGTGGAACGCGCACGGCAGAACGCACCGATTCAAGGGACTGCTGTGGGGTCGCCTCGATGGTCAACGCGAGGACGGATTCTCGAACGGACTCGGCAGCTTTGCCTTCAACTCGATCGACGACTTCACGGCCGGGCGCGCGAGCAGCTTCTCGCGTACGCTGTCGCAACCCGCGCGTGAAGGAAGAGTGTGGAACGTCGCGAGCGCGCTGGCGCACAACTACGCGCCGTCGCGCTACCTCAGTCTGCTCTACGGCGCGCGACTGGAGGCGGACGGATTCGGCGACAAGCCGGCCAGAAACACCGCGCTCGAGCAGGCGCTCGGCGTCCGCACGGGAGTCGCGCCGTCGCGCGTTCACCTGAGTCCGCGCATCGGCTTCACCTTTACATACAATCGCGACAAGGACAACGGTTCCGGCACGATGCAGAACCAGACCGGCCGGTACTATCGGAGCATGGCGGGCACACTACGCGGAGGAATCGGGGAATTTCGCGACTTGTTGCATCCGGGAATTCTGGCTGATGCATCGGCGTCGACGGGTCTTCCGGGTGGCACGTCGTTTCTCAACTGCGTGGGCGCCGCGGTGCCGACTCCGGATTGGTCGCTGTTCGCCACGGATCCCGGCTCGATACCCACGCAGTGCGTGGACGGCAGCGGAGTGTTGTCCGATCGCGCTCCGGCGGTGACGCTGATCGACCCGTCGTATGATGTGCCGAGGAGTTGGCGCGCCTCGCTCGACTGGACCACGAGCATGAGGGGCTGGCTCCTTCGCGTAGGCACTCTCGGCTCGTACGATCTCTCCCAGCCCGGAGTGGTGGACGCGAATTTCGGCGGCGTCAGCAAGCTGACTCTCGCAGGTGAAGCGAATCGTCCGGTCTTCGTGTCGGAGGCGTCGATCGATCCTGCGAGCGGGGCGGTTTCCGCCGTGGAGTCGAGGAGGTCGGATCTGTACGGCCGAGTGGCCAGCCGCGTGAGCGATCTGCGCGGGTATGGCGGGCAGCTCAACGTGGCGCTGTCGCCCGACGTGTTCAAGTTCAGGGGCGGTGCATCGTTCTATGGATCTATCTCGTATACACTGCAGGCGACGAAGCGGCAGTACCGCGGCTTCGATGGCGCGGCGTTCGGTGATCCGCGCCTGCTCGAGTGGGCGGCGGGGCCGAACGATGCGCATCACATCTTCGTGGTGTCGAGCGCGTTCTCGACGGGCAAGATTGGAACGGTGACGCTGTTCGGCCGCGCGCAATCGGGGTTGCCGTTCACGCCTCTCGTCCAGGGCGATGTGAATGGCGACGGACTGAGCGGCGATCGGGCCTTCATTCCGAATCCCGCGACGGAGACCGACGCGAATCTGGCGGGGCAGCTGCGCACGCTGCTCGACAATGGCTCGTCGACTGCTCGTAGCTGCCTTCTCGCCAATCTGGGCAGGGTGGCGCCCAGGAACGGGTGCAGGGGGCCATGGACAGAGTCGCTCAACATCCAGTGGCGTCCGCCCACGCCCCAACGGTGGGCCAACCGTGTCGCGCCGAACGTCTATCTCCAGAATGTGCTGGCGGGCGTTGACCAGCTGTTGCACGGGAATTCGCTGCGTGGCTGGGGATCGCCCGCGGCGGCAGATCCGGTGCTGCTGATTCCGCGCGGGTTCGACGCGGCGAATGGGAGATTCAGCTACGATGTGAATCCGCGATTCGCGGACACGCGTCCGGCGAGGACACTGCTGAGGAATCCGTTCCGGATCGTGATCGATTTCTCATTCAACCTGTCCACCGATTTCGATCTGCAGCAGCTACGGCGCGCGGTGGAACCGGTGAAAGGACATGCGGGTTGGCAGAGGCGATCCGCCGATTCACTCGCCGCGTTTTATCTGTCGAATTCTTCCGACATCTACAAGATGCTGATCGAGCAGAGCGATTCACTGTTCCTGAGCAAGGCGCAGGTGGCATCGCTCGAGGGCGCCGATTCGGTGTTCTCGGGGCAAGTGCGCGAGCTGTACGTGCCGTTGGGTCAGTTCCTCGCGGTCGGGCAGGGCGGGGCGGGAAAGGCGGAGCTGGATAGCGTGCAGGCGACTCAGAAGAAGTACTGGAAGGTTTTCTGGGAGCAGCCGGAGATCGCGGGCGCGATCGTGACGCCGTCGCAGCGCGAGCTGATGCCGATGTTCAAAGGCATGCTAAGCATTCCGATGAAGGAGCGCGAGCACAGCCAGTGGCAGTTTGGGCATCCGGTGACGTTCGCACAGAAGGCCCCGCCGGCTTCTTCTTCTGCGCTCGGAGCTCCTGCGCCCGGGGCTTCTGCGCCCTCCCCAGCGCAGGTCGCAGAGTCATGGCATAGCGCGGCCCCAATGCTGCATGCCCGTTCCGCGCACGCGATCGTCAGCACAGCGGACGCGATTTACGCGATCGGCGGAACCGGTGCCGGCGGCGCGCCCGTGTTGCAGGTGGAACGCTTCGATGGCAATCAGTGGCGCGACGAGACGAGTTTGCCGGGCGAGGGATTGAACGCGCCCGCCGCTGTCGCCATCGGCCAGCGCATCTATGTCATCGGCGGCTTCAAGACGGTCACCAATGTTCCCACCGCCGAAGTGTTGGTCTACGACCTCGCCACCCACGTGTGGAGCAATGCGGCACCGCTGCCAGCGCCGAGGGGCGGTCACGCGGCGACGGTGCTCGACGGAAAGATTCAC
>DASWBC010000221.1:0-3313 GCA_036390815.1 Gemmatimonadaceae bacterium | reverse complement strand
TCACGCCCGGTCATGCTCGAGCATCAGGAATTGCTCGAGACAAGGGATCTCGAAGTGATTGTTGAAGTGGAGCGTACAGGGATCGAACCTGCGACCTCCTGGTTGCAAACCAGGCGCTCTCCCAGCTGAGCTAACGCCCCTCAACGCGAAATATAGACGAACACGTGTCGCGCCGACAACGCGCGACGCTCGTGCGCGTGCTGCCAAAGGCGAACATTGTATGCTCGCTACTCGTGCGCCGGCAACGGCTCCATCGTGCGCGGGTCGACGGGTACCTGCACCTCGTCGCGGTAGGGCGAAGTCATGAGCAAGACGCGCATGCGCGGGAATGCATCCATGAACGAGAGATAGCAAAATCCCCAGATGCCCAGCAGGCCCGCGGTGACGCCGAGCTCCCAGACGCCAAATGGGATATTGCCGATGACGCCGTAGATCGAGGGGTAGACCTCGAGGTAGCGGTGCATCCAGAGACCGAGCACTGTCGACGCCGCGAAGAAAACCATCGTCGGGAGAAAAACCTTCGCTGCGCGCGAGAGCAGCCCAAAAAAAGGAATGACGAACATCAGGGCAACGGTGATCAACGTCGGAATGCGCCAGCCTTCGATCAGCCGCAACCGCATCCAATGCGTCTCTTCGCCCAGGTTGCCATACCAGATCACCAGGTATTGGGCAAAAGTCAGATAGCCCCAGAACGCGGTGAAGGCGAAACAGAGCTTGCCCAAATCGTGGAAATGCTTGTCCTGAATCAGATCGTAGCGCTCGAGATATCTGCGCCATGCCATGACAATCAGCGTCCAGCTCGCGAGCGCGGTGACCCATGCTCCCATGAAGAACCACCAGCCGTACATCGTGCTCTGGAAGTGCGGGTCGAGCGACATCGATAGATCCCACGCCAGGAGAATCCAACCGAACGCGAACGCGAACGCGAGGAAAACGGCGAGCCTGCCCTGGAGAGAGTGTGTCGAGTGAAGCTCACGCCTTTCCTCCTTGTAGCTCCTTCGCATCCGCTCGCGAAGGCCGCGCGCCCATTTCGCGCCCGACTCTGGAACAATTCCCACATCAAGCCGGACCGAAGTGTAGATGTACCAGACGCTCAGCAGCGTGATGATAGAGTAGACGACAATCACCCGTGTGAAGAAGAAGGGCGGATTTAGCCACACGCGCTTTTCCGGAATCTCCGGCACTTGGTTCGACCACCAGAAGATGTGGTGACGACCCACCAGCAGCGCGAGAAGCAGAACGAGCGCAACGGGCAGAAAGGCAACGTAGCCTTCGAGGAACCGGATGATCGGCCTTGACCATCGGGCGGTTGTGATCCGTTGCACCGCAACGAACATCACACCGGCCGACGAGATCGACGTGAAGTACAGCCAGTTGACGAGTAGCGCTTGCCAGACTCGATCTGGATCGACGAACAGCCCGATGACGAAAACGATGAGACCCAGACCCGCCAGCACCAGGCCAATCGTCTTGAGGATTGGCGGTGTGGGTCGATCGATTCCAAGGAGCACCTCGTCTCTGCTCGGGGCGTGAGCGTCGTGCGTGCTCATCGAATCCTCCGCGCGCGCGCACTGTCAGTCTTCGCTTTGACGGAATCGGCGCGCGTGTGCCCGGTCGTGTCAGACGTGGCAACGGCAGATGGCCCTTGCTGGTTCGCGGTGCCCGGCGTTGCCTGCTGGCCACCCTTCAACAAATTGCGCGGATTGAAAAACGGAGCCGGCTCCGTCGGTCCCATCCTTGTGGGGCCAGGAACCTTATCCCCCGTCACACCGGGTGGGGCAAGCGGTCCGACTGCCACTGTCTTTCCGCTCATGCCCTGCAGCGCCCTCACGTAGTTCACGACGTCCCAGCGGTCCATTTCTTCGATCCTGTTGTACGGGGGCATGAGGCCGCGCCCGTTCCGGATCATTCCGAAGATGTATCCGTCGGAACGGCCCTTGGTCAGATCCATAGTGAGATTGATCCCGGGCATTCCGAACTTCGTCGCCGGGCCGTCACCCATCGCGCGCACTCCGTGACAGACGGCGCAATTGATTTGAAAATATTTCCTGCCGTTGGCGAGAGAAGAATCGGACGCGGGCGTGGGATTCCTCAGCACAGCCATGGAATCGATCGTCGCTGGAAACGCACCGTACGAGACCTGGAATCCCGCGACTGCCGTTCCATTCGTTGGAACCGACATCTGCGGATTCCCGCGCGATGGAGTGAGCGTGTCCTTCACCACTTCCCAGGTCCAGATCGATGGCTGGCGCTTGAAGTCGGTAAACCACTCGCAGGCGGTCAGCGTCAGTGGGATCGCGAGAACGACCATCCGCATCGTGGCGCTCATGCCGGACGTCTTAGCGCTCAAGCCGCACCTCCACTGCCCCGTGCTCGCGCAAAAGCTCCTCGGCTGTCCTCGCCTTCTCAGGAGAACATTCGACCCAGATTCCGTAATCGCCGTGGCTGAAGCGCGGATCGTAGCCCACCATCATCGTAAGCCGGGGAATGCGCGAACTGATGAGGAGCCCGACCACGGTCGAGAGCCCTCCGATGAGCACCATCACTTCGAAGCCGAAGATCGTGTACGGGACCCAGGAGGCGATCGGCTTCCCGCCCACCACGAGCGGCCAATAATCCGATGCCCAAATCGCAATCCAGTAACCGAACGTCACGCCGAGCAGACCACCGATGAGCGTGAAGCGACGTACTGGACTTGGTGGCGCTTCGATGGCTGCCTCGAGCTCATGCCGCGGCGTCGGCGTGTAGACGCGGATCGTACCCACGTTCTTCTCTTTGAGCGCTTCGATCGCGCTGATCGCGGCGTCGAGCTCGCGGAACGCACCCAGGACGCCGCGCATCAGGCGAACTCTCCAGGGGTATCCGCCTCGTACTCGAAGTGCCGCCCGGCCGCATCGATTCCGTGCGGGTGCGACGTCCTGAGCTTCGGCGGAACGATCTCCTTCACTTCCGAAATCGCGATAACGGGCAGCTGCTTGATGAACAACATGAACCACATCGAAAACCAGCCGAAGCTTCCGCAGAGGATGGCATAGTCCACCCACGTCGGACGGTAGCTCGTCCACTGCCACGGCTCAAACTCGTGGGATAGCGACGGCACAACGATGACGAACCGCTCGAACCACATGCCGATGTTGATCGTGAACGAGATGATGAACAGCCAAGCTGCGTTTCGCCGCAGCTTCTGCACGAAGAGCGACAGCGGAAGGACCATGTTGCAGGTGTACAGGATCGCCGACGCCCACCACCATTGTCCCCAGATGCGATTTGCGAAGAAGGCCTTCTCGAATTCGTTGCCGCTGAACCAGGCCAC
>DASWBC010000220.1:0-3353 GCA_036390815.1 Gemmatimonadaceae bacterium | reverse complement strand
TCAGATATGTCGTGGATAAAACCACGTCGACCAGCGACACGGCATCGCCTCGTTTGGCGGCGACGCGCATCGACAGTACCGACTTTGTTGTTGACGGCCTCTCGCAGGATAGTGACTCGGCAGCCGTTGTCGCGCGACTTGGCCGGCCAGATTCCGTGAGCGTGGAGGACAATCCGTATGATACGGGAATGAAGCTGCCTACGTGGCACTATCGCGCGTTGGAGGTCAACTTCATCACGACAACAGTTCAGAGCTTCGAGATCATCGGTCCGGAGGTTCCTACGGCACGCGGTGTACGCGTCGGCGACACAGTGGAGCGCCTGAGAGCCGCCTACGGTGAGCCGGACAGCCACGACGACGACGACTGGAGCTATGCCGATTCTAAACAGGAGCTCCATGAAATAGCGTTCACGATCCGAAACGGGCGCATCGCAAAGGTCTTCATTGGAACTGTACTCGACTAGTCCGGTTGCGACTGGCGGGAAGTCGGCGTCCTCTGAATGAGCCGATCTGACTCACGGGTAGGGTACTCGTGGAGCGCGCTCAGACCCAAAAAAGCAGACGAAGAGTCCCCAACCGAGAGCGCGCAATTGCCAGGTCGTCACAACGGGTTCGGATCCGCGCGCCGGTCAACTGCGATTGTGGTGGTACTGTGTCTGTTCGCGTGCCGGCGCAACAACTCGACTATCCAGGGCACTGAGATGCGGGTCGCGCTCAGTGACCTCGCTGGTGCGGAGGATGTCTACTACGCGACGAATCTCCGGTACTCCGCCGACCAGTCGACCATCGTGGCTCTAACGCTTCCGAGCGGAGTCAGGCTCACCATCCAAAACGCCGACGAGCATAGCTGGCGCGCATCCGCGACCCACGAATACGGAGTCGAGACGTGCTACGTGTCGGGTCGAAATGACGGCACCTCGGCGCTCGCCGTCGTCGACGGACCGACCTGCAAGCCATTGCATCTCAGCGCGACGCTTCGGGACGTTCGAGGTCGAACAATCGCGTCCACGAGTCCCGTTGACTCGGACGCGCTCGATCACCCTGAGCCGGATCCCCCTGCACCCGTGGCTTCTGCCCCGCCCCTCGTCAGCCAATCGACCGCGCTTCCAGCCGGAGGTATCTCCGTGCTGCTGCCTGTAGACGGCACGCCGGCGGAGGACTTCGGGTATCCAACTCAGACTATCGATCGCCTGGCCGTGCGCCGGCTCCTGCTTGCCAAGTCGTACGACGCACTCGACCGCATGCTATCGGCCTACGCCGACAGCGTGGTGCGCGATTACCGGCTCGAGAACCGCCTCTTCGACGCGTACGCTGCGTTCGACGTGGCCATCCCGTCGCTGGAACCCTTGCTCAACGAATGGGTGCACCAGCGACCCACTTCGGCAGCAGCGCTCATCGCCCGTGGCACCTTTTTCATGGCCTCCGGCTGGCATGCGCGCGGCGAGGACACTTTCGGGGCGACGGGAGCGCAACAGCGCGAGCACATGGGGAATTTCTTCCGACTGGCTGTTTTCGATTTCGTCAAGGCGCTTCGTCTCGCGCCCAATTCCATCGTCGCGTGCCGCCAGATGATGGTCCTCGCAAGGTCGCAGGGCGATGTAGTGGAGTCCCGGCGTTTCCTCGACCAGTCGTTGAGAGTCCAGCCGTACAGTTTTGAGCTGCGCTCTGCATACATTCGCAGTCTGTTACCGCGATGGGGTGGGTCGTACGACGCGATGGCGCGGTTCGCCCAGGAGTCGGCGCCTTACGCGAATCGCAACCCCCGTATCAAGGCGCTTCTCGGCTTTGTTGATTGGGACAAAGGCCGTCGCCTCGAGAGGGAGGGTCAAAACGGGGATGCCGTCGAGGCGTACCAGCGGGCGCTCCAGTTCGGGAATTACTGGCAATTCCGCTACGAGCGCGGTTCGTTCTTCTCGAGCGCCGATCGACTCGAAGAGGCGTTGGAGGATTTCAACGCTGCCCTGTCACAGTCGCCACAACAAGACAACGTTCTGAACGAACGAGCGCGGGTGGAATATGAGTTCGGGCGCCAGGCCTCCAGCGGAGCAAGGGCGACCTACTTCTCGCAGGCGTTCCGGGACATCCAGCTGGCAGCCGCGCTCGATCCTACCAACGCGGACTACCAGCAGCAGCTGGCGTTCTATCACAAGAACATTCCCGAGTTCACTCCGCCCACGCAACAGTAGCAGCGCCGGTTCGCTATCTTCACGATGCGGCCCGCCCAGCTGGATGCAGCATTGCATCAGGACGAATCCTGATGAACGAAACCCGTCACGTACGCTGCAATCGAGGAGCGCGAATGCTCACGAAATCGTTGTTGCTGATCGCCATCGCCGCGGCATGCCGAGCGTCGGCGCCGAAAATTCCGGACGCGCCGGCGTCGATCGCTGGTAGGGTTACGAGCGCGCAGTCGGGAAATGGTATCGGCACCGTGCGCATCGAGGCGCGGCCGGAAGATACCGCCGGCTCCGCAAAAGCGGTCGTGCGGATCACGGAGGCGACCACGGTGATAGGAACGCCAGGATCGGTAGCCGCCGACTTCACCGCGATCCACCTGGGACAATGGGTGCGGGTGTGGTTCGTGGGGCCCGTGCGGGAATCCTATCCGGTTCAGGCGAACGCGGGGACGATCGTCATCGATTCAGCTGGCGTCCAGCGGTAACGATCGCGACCGAGATTTGATCTGCGGGCGCCGCATGGATCATCTGCTGATGTCCAAGTCGAGCGCGTTCCTGCGTCTCTCAGCCATGGCGCGATATCTTGTAGTTTCACACTTGCTCGTCGCTTGTGCTCAACCGGGCAAGACGGATGCGCAGAAAGGGACATCACCCTCGGCCGCCGACAGTATTGTCCTCGAACGCTCGATGTGCTTCGGCACCTGTCCAGCGTATCGGCTTAGTCTGTCCAGGGCCGGCGAGATTCGTTTCGAGTCGCGGAACCCGGGAGATGAGGGCCGCACCGCCGAGGATACTCTAGCGGCTGCCACGCTTTCCTCGCTCATTTCGAGCGCGAGATCCATGGGCTTCTTTGAATTGCCTCGGGAAATCGCCGTCGATTCAGTCCTCTGCCGCATTCGCGCGACCGACCTTGAGACCGTTGTCGTCACGATTTTTGCCCGGGGCGGAACATGGCGCGTCCAGGATTATTTGGGGTGTTTCGAAACAGTCGACGGTGCTGTGGCGCCACCGCTCGTGCGGTTGCGATCGTTCGAGGCAGAGATTGATTCAGTCCTGCGGTCCTCGCACTGGGTGCGACCAGCGAGCCGGCGCTGAGAGACCTGCGAGCCGCCGATGCGCGACCATTAACGAGCTCTGAACGGCAACTTTCTTTGCATGCAGAGTGGAGGAGTATTG
>DASWBC010000219.1:0-2234 GCA_036390815.1 Gemmatimonadaceae bacterium | reverse complement strand
CGCTCGGACCCCTCGTCGCTGATGCAAAACAGGTTCCCGACAACGAGTTCTGGTCGCTCGCCATAACGCCAGATGCGCACACCGTGATCGGGTACCTCACCTGGATGCGTTATCCAGAGCTCGCGCCGAGTCCACTACGGGTGACGCGCGAGATCATCCGCATCGACGTCGAGCGTGGGCTTGTCACCGCGACGAGTCGTGACGATGCGGGCATCTACTCGAGCGCCATGCTCCCGGACGGCACGGGTTTCATTGCTCTGGTGAATACAACGCCGGAAGGAGCGTCCGACGCCTGGCGCCTGCGCCGGCTCGACATGTCGACGCTCGCGGTGAAGACCGAGAGAATCGTCCCGGGCTTCCTGCACATCGAGCTGCTAGCTATCTAGGGGAGTGATCGTCAGAGCTGGTCGAGACCGACGTGGCGGTCTGACGGACCCCGTCCTATTGCTACGGATGCGTTCTGTCGCCGACGCGCGTTGTGCGAGGAGAATGAACGTCATAAGCAGACACTCGCACTGAGGGCCTAGGCGCAGAGCGTCATTGGGTCGCTGCGTTGCCAGCGTTCGACCGCGCCAGGTCCGACGACGTAGACGGCCTCGTCCTGCTCTGACGAGTTCAGGTACACCTTGAGCGGTCCGTATTCGTATCCGGTCGGAAACGCATCGCGCGGAAGCGTCGCGTGGAGATCGAGTCGCCCGTGCATGTTGCGTAGCGGCATGACCCCTTTGGGGTCGCGCACGTACTGGCGGACATCCGCACTCGAGGCTGGGTTAATGCCGAGCGGCCAGGGGAGGCTCATCATCGTCGCGCTTTCCCAGCCGCAGTGCGCTGGCCCGGCGATGGTGTTCATGCCGTGGGTCATGTCAACGGCGCGCCCGTTGAGTGTCCACTGATAGCCCGGGAAGCCGGGTGGGCGGTCGAAGTACGCACCGAGGTCGTTTGGCGCCGGCGTCGCCATCGCGGGGGTCGGCGCCGGTCCAGTGGTCGGGGCGCAGCCAATCAGGACACACGTAAGTAGGAGCAGCGATAGCCGCATGTCGCTATTGACGCACAAGATGCGATTCCGTTCCGCACTCCCCGTTCCGACCTTCGGATCCACGCGGAATCTCAATCAGACTGACCCCGGCGGCGACAGAGGCGAGACCGAGCGCGTGGAACCGCGTTTCCTCCGCTCATGGCGAGGGCACGTGGTTAGCTACCGTCATGGTTTCGACGGTCTGCGGCGTCGAGCGAGAGCAATAGTTTCGGGCCGAGCGTGCTCGGCCGCGCAGGCCATGTGGCTCAGTGCGTCACATGGTGCTCTAACCACTGCTCGCTAGACGATTCGATTGGCCGTCGCGTTTCCCAGTAGAATGAGGGTCCCGCCGAGGTAGCTCAGTCGGTAGAGCAATGGTCTGAAGAATCGCGAGGACCATGATTCGCGAATTCATTCGAGAACTCACGACTGTTACCGAAATTCAGCGTCGAAACACCATGGTCTAGGCGGCTAATAGTCTTGAAATAGTGCGGCGGGCAGGTCGCGCGTGTTTCGCACAGTTCTTCATTTGGGAACGCTCTGATCAGCGGATCGATCGAGCGAACGGTGGATCCGACAAGATCTACAGCGCAGCGGCGGGAAAGCTCGACTCGTCAGACTGTTTAATTACTGTTCGCGAGCGATGCGGCCCGGAGCGTGGGTGATGACCTGCGTACAGGATCGCCGGCGGAGGCTTTGATCGTGACCGAGAAGGTCAGGACGGTTCGGCGTGTCGACCATGTCTACATCGCTTCCCCTGACCCCGATCCCCTTCTTGCGGCGCTAGCTGAGGTACTGCGCCTGCCAGTAGGCTGGCCGATGGACGATTTCACCGGCTTCCGGAGCGGCGGAGTTCTCGCGGGTGAAACCGCGATTGAGGTAATTGTTTTCGCGGCGCAGGCGCGACTTCCGCGCGACGAACGCCGGCCCGCGCAACTTCGCGGTGTTGCCTTCGAGCCAGCCCTTCCTGAAACAGAACTACAAGTGGAACTTCGCGCGCGTGGGATTGCCTTCACCGAGCCCGAGTCCGTTACGGAAAAAGGGTTTACGTGGACAGCCTTCGGCCTCCCCGACTTCCTTCCTGGCCAGGCATTCGTCTTCTTCTGTCGATATCACCACGATGAAGGGTCACGCCGGCGTCAGATTGTTCAACAGTCGCACCGCGGCGACGATGGTCTGGGAGTGGTTGGACTGGACGAGGTGGTGATCGGCGCCAGCA
>DASWBC010000218.1:0-1942 GCA_036390815.1 Gemmatimonadaceae bacterium | reverse complement strand
ATGAAGCAAAGGCGATCATCAAGACCGACGGATGTTCGTCGGCCGGGGAATGCCGCACGGCTCCTGTCGGCTCGAGAGCGTGTGGAGGCCCTCGCTACTACCTGGTCTATTGCTCACGGACGACCGATTCCGCGGCGCTCTTCAAGAAGCTCGATGCCATTGCCGCCGCCGAGCGCGAATTCAACTCGAGATACCAGATTGTGTCGACTTGTGAGTTCAGATCGCCGCCCCAGGTGGCACTGAGCGGCGGGTCCTGCCGGGCGCAATAGCGGTCAGTAATCCACCGGCCTGAGGTAGGATTCTCCGATTCCTGTGGGGCTGAGGAGCGCCACGGTCGGAAGCTTTCGCTTCCAGTGCGTTCCGGCCAGGCGCTTCCGAACGAGCTCGACCATGTCCGGGTCGAAACCGCGTGCGACCAGCGATGAGGGACTGTATCCGCTCACCAGCCAGTTCAGAATTTCGTCCGCCTTGGCGTAGCTGATTCCAAAATCGCCTTCGTCGGTCTGACCAGCGATCAGGTCGGCGGACGCGGGCTTGCTCACGATCACATCGGCAACCCCGAGGAATTTCGCCAGCTCCCACACCTGTGTCTTGAAGAGATCGCCGAGCGGATTGATCGGCGGCGAATCATCGGCATGCCAGGTGAAGTAGCCGAGTAATCTCTCGGTCTTGTTGCCGGTACCGACCGGGAGTGCGTGATATTTCGCCGACTGGTCGAACAGTACGATCATCCGCTCCCGCGCCATCACGTTTCCTCGACGAGCGGGATCGGCATCCGGCTCGCTCGCGAGATAGCCGTCCACGGCGGGCGAGATGTCGATTGTGCGCACCTCGATTCCGAGCTCATCGATCACGAGCTGCGCGTGGGCGAGCGAATCCGGATTGGAGCTCCGATAGGGCATGCGGACGGCCACCACGTTCTGTTTTCCAAGCGCCTGGGCCGACAGATAGGCCGTTACTGCCGAATCGACTCCGCCCGAGAGGCCGACCACAGCTTTTTCGAATCCACGGCGGTCGAACTCCTCGCGCAGAAAGGAGACGAGCCAGCCTGCGGTCAGCTCAGGATCAATCTCGAGTGGCGGCGGCCCCGATCGAGATTCGGGTGCGCGAATCACGGTGATTGGCTCGGTGCCGTTTCGACTCGCGTCAGCCTTGTCCGCGCCGCGTTTTGAGCTCCTTGCTGGCCGCTTGGTCGCCGCGCCGCGCTTCGCGCCCGCGCTTCGGCTCGCCGGAGTTAACGGTCCCCCATCGGTCGGCTCGTCATCGTAGCTCAATTCCAGCCGCTCCCCCGCCTGAATTCGGTCGACCGTTCGCATGAGGTGCGGCATCATCGTCTGAAGATCGGTAAGCAGCGGCGCGTCGGACCGGGCGCGTGTCAGATCCTGCGGATCGAGAGAGATCGTCATGATCGTCTCGTCCCATAACGGTGCGCGCGCGCGGACATCTCCGTGGGGTCCACAGATTATTGACCCGCCAGCGAACGTTTTTCCGCCCTCGGTGCCGACGAGATTCACCAGCGCCACGAACACGCCGTGCTCTTCGGCCATGTCACGTGCGAGTCGCTCCCACCGTTTCAGATTGGCTGGAACGGGACCCTCGTCCTCGCGCGGCCAGATACCACGTGCCGGCGACGCGGAGACGACGAAAACCATCGTGGCTCCATCCAGCGCTGCAACAGTCCCAGTCAGGCTGTGCCAGGCGTCTTCACAGATCAGCATGGCCGCCCGGCCCCATGACGTGTCGAACGCCCGTACCTCGAATCCGCGATCGACGAATCTTTCCTCGTCGAACATCCCATAAGTCGGCAGAAACAGCTTGCGATGGACGTGGCGGATCACCGGCTGGTCGCCTCCCAGCGTCACATAGAGCGCGCTATTATAGAAGGCGTTGTTCCACACCTCGTAGAATCCAATGCACACATCGAGAGTCCGCGGTGTAGTAA
>DASWBC010000217.1:0-6982 GCA_036390815.1 Gemmatimonadaceae bacterium | reverse complement strand
CGCATGTTCTGCTGGAACGCCGTCGCGCGCGCGGCGTCGATCTGCGCCTGGGCCTGACGAAACGATTCACGGTCGCCGCGAGAGAGAATGGACGGAAGAACCAGCGGGAGTGTGTCGCGTCCGAGCCGGAGCCGGAGCGCGGGGGTTCCCGGCGTGCCTGTCGGTGGAGTGACCGGGGGTGCAGGCGTGATCTTCCGCGTGGTGTCGAGCGGATCCTGCGCGCGCGCGATTCCGCTGCCCGCGCAAAGCAGCGCAAGCGCGACGAACGCGAGCGCGGCGCGGCGTGTTCCGCGCTCAATCGAACGCGCGGAACTCGTTGTCTGCGTGTCGCTTACCCATGAGCGCAGGGTATATTTCACTCCGTGAAGATACTGCACCGCTACGTTCTAAAGGAACACGTGGGTCCGCTGACTTTCGCCATGACAGCGCTGACTTCGATCCTGCTGCTGCAGTACATCGGAAAGCATTTCGGGGAGCTGGTCGGCAAAGGACTGCCGACGATCGTGATCGCGGAGTTCTTCGGGCTGTCTGTGCCGCTCACGGTAGCGCTGACGCTTCCGATGGCGGTTCTCGTCGCGACTCTGTACGCGTTCAGTCGCCTGGCGGCTGAAAACGAGATAACCGCGCTCAAGGCCAGCGGGGTGAGCCTGGTGAGCGTGCTCACGCCGGTGCTGTGGGCGGCGCTCGGCGTGACGATCGTGATGATCGGGTTCAACGATCAGGTCCTCCCCAGATCCAATCACCGGCTGGCAGTCCTGCAGCGTGACATCGCGCAGAAGAAGCCGACATTCGGACTGCGCGAGCAGGTCATCAACGAAGTCAGTCCCGGAAAGTTCTACCTTCGTGCGGGACATCTGGACGAGGCGTCGAACATGATGCGCGAGGTGACGATCTACGATATGGCGGATCCAACGCGCCGCCGCACGATCTTCGCGGACAGCGGCAACATGAGGATGAGCAAGGGGTTGACCGACCTCGAGCTTACGCTCTACAAGGGCAACATGCAGGATGTTCCCACCGCAAATCCGGACGAGCTGCAGCGGCTGTACTTCAACGTCGATCAGATTCGAGTACGCGGCGTGGGAAACCAGTTTCAGAAGACCACCGTGGACGCCTACAAGAGCGATCGCGAGATGACCGTGTGCGAGATGCAGCAGGCGCAGGACAAGGCCCGCCGCGATCACGAAGAGGCCCGCAAGTTCTTCGAGAAAGGGCTGGCCGCACTTAAGACGTCGAAGGCGAAGCTGAGCAAAGATGTGCTCAACGCGAATACCGGCGTTCCCTGGGACATCGGGCTCGGCAGCTTGTACTGCAACGGCCTCGCGTTGCTCGCCCCCAAAAAGGCAAAGGCGCAGGGGGTATCGACGACGCCGAGGGTGATAATCAAGCAGAGCGCATCATCGACTTTGCAGAGCGCGTCGTCAACGGCGGCGAGTGCTCCTCCAGCGGCGGGCAGATTGAGACCGCAATCGCTGACACCCGATGTGAACAAGGGTGCGATTCAGGGACAGACGGCCAGCTCGTCCGATCTCGTCCAGATCGATGGGTTGAGGATTCGACTTCAGGACGACGCGCAGCTCATGAATTCGTACGGAGTCGAGATCCACAAGAAATTCGCGCTCGCCGTCGCCTGCTTCGTGTTCGTCCTGCTCGGCGCGCCGATCGCGCTGAGATTCCCACGCGGCGGCGTGGGTCTCACGATTGGGGTCAGCCTGTTCGTGTTCGCGCTTTACTACGTGTGCCTGATCGCCGGCGAGTCGATCGCCAAGCGCGGATTGATGCCGGCGGTGGTGTCGATGTGGATGGCAAATGTCATCTTTGCCCTGATCGCCCTGTGGATGCTGACGAAGATGGGACATGAAGGCTCGACCGCGCGCGGTGGCGACATGAAGGACATGATCGGGGCGATCAAGGGATCGATCCGCTCCAGGATCGGGTGGAAGGATCGCAGGGTTCGGCGCGACAGAGTCGCGGCTTGAAAAAAATGGTGCGGGCGCTCGACCGGTACGTATTCGTCGAGTTCTGGAAGATCTTCGTCACGACGGCGCTCGGATTTCCGATCCTCGTCAACATCATCGATCTTACGGACAACCTCGACAAGTACCTTGCCCAGCAACTGTCGTGGGGTCGCATTGCGCTCAGCTATCTGTACTGGCTTCCCGACTCGATGTTCATGGTGTTGCCGGCGGCGGTGCTGTTTGCGACTGTGTTCGCCATCGGGTCGCTTACCCGCCATTCGGAGATCACCGCGGCAAAGGCGTCCGGGATCAGCTTCTACCGTTTTATCGCTCCAATCTTCGTGGGCGCCATCATCGCGACCATCCTCGGTCTCATACTGGGCGAGCTGGCCCCGATCACCAACAAGAAGCGACTGGAAATTCTGGATGCAAATCGTGTGAACGTCGGCAACGATCGGTACAACTTCGCGTACGCCGCGGATGGCGGCCGTGTCTACAAGATTGGCGCATTGCATCTGGTCCAGCCATCGATCGAGGGAATGGTAATCGAGCGGAAGGGCAATGGTCCCGGGTATCCCTCGTACGTGGTCACGGCCAGCATGGCGCAATACAGGCCGTCGAAGGGCTGGGTGCTCCAAAAGGGGGCCATGCACGTGATCCCCGACACGCTGCACAACATGACCTTCAGCTTCGACTCGCTGATCGACCGTCACTTCACCGAGCCACCGAAGCAGCTGACGCTGGCGCAGAAGGCGCCGGCGGACATGGGCTTCCGGGAGCTCGGACGCTTCATTACGTCGATGGAGAGGTCGGGAGCAGAGGTGAACGAGCTACGGGTGGAGAGGATGCTCAAGATCGCGATTCCGGTCACGTGCATCGTGATTCTTCTCTTTGGAGCGCCGCTGGCGACGAGCACGCAGCGCGGCGGCGCCGCATACGGAATCGGACTGAGCCTGGCGACGACGGTAATCTTTCTGATGCTGATCCAGCTCACGAAGGGCATCGGCGGCAAGGGAATGATACCGGCGGACCTGGCAGCGTGGCTGCCAAGCATCATATTCGGCGTGGTGGGAGCCTTCCTCTTCGCACGCGTCAGAACTTGATCCGGGATCCACTCCGCCCTTTTCGCAAGGTTGGGAAGTGGGGTTACTTCCTGCGCGACATCGCCATCGCGTTCAGGGATCCAGCGACCTACGGGCGCGAGACGATCCGTCAGATGCGGAACATCGGCGTCGATTCGGTGCCGCTTGCAGCGATCGTGGCGGCGTTCATCGGCGCGGTCACCGCGTTTCAGACGAGGTATCAGCTGTTCGGAGGCGTGCAGCTCTCGGTAGTAGGACTGATCTCGCGCCAATCGATAGTCCTCGAGCTCGGTCCGCTCCTGACGGGCCTGGTGTTGACGGGACGCGTTGGAGCGCGCATCACGGCCGAGGTCGGAACGATGCGCGTAACCGAGCAGATCGATGCTCTGGAGACGCTGGCGTACGATCCGATCGCATACCTGGTAGTACCGCGCCTAATAGCTGCGCTCATCATGCTGCCGGTGCTCACGATTCTAGCGGACGCCGTCGGGATCGGCACAGCGATGTTCACGGCCGTTACGGCGACTGACGTCACCTCGACCGCGTTCGCCGAAGGACTGCGGCTGTCGTTTACTCCGTTTCAGATAGTGTACAGCATCATCAAGGCGACTATATTCGGGGGCGCGATAGCCTTCTTCTGCTCCTACGAAGGCTACACCGCGAACGTCGGCGCCGAAGGCGTCGGTCGGAGCACCGCGCAGGCAGTAGTCGTGACGTCGGTCGCCATTCTCGTGCTGGATGCGCTCACCGCGCTCCTGCTCGCCCCTTACCTCCAGGCATGAAGAAGAAGAGAGACGAAGTACTGGTTGGCCTAGTGATCGCGGTCGCCATCATAGTCACTGTGCTCGGCTCGCTCTGGCTGGCGCGCGGAGGATTGTCGAAGGGTTATCCCCTGTATGCGAAATTCCCGTGGGGCGCGGGACTCAAGCAGGGCCAGCCGGTGCTGCTCGTGGGCGTGAACGTCGGATACGTGGACGAGGTCGATCTGCATCAGGATGGGATCCTCGTCACGACGCTTCGGATCCAGAAAGCGTACAAGGTGCCCGTCACGAGCACTGCCGCCGTTGTGCCCAACGGAATCTTCGGCGACATGGCGATAGCGGTGACGCCTTCGCGGCCGGACCCCCGCTCCTTCAAAGCGGGTGACACCGTTCCGATCGGCCCTTCCACTCCCGGGATCGCGGAGCTCACGAGCAAGGCCGATTCTGTAATGCGATCGGTGAACGCCGTGACATCCGCGTTGGAGCACGAGATGGTGGCGTCGGGAGGGATCCGCGACTTGCGCAACACGATCGGCGCCACAAATCGTCTGGTGAACGACTTTGCGTCGATCGCGGCCGAACAGTCCCGGCAATTGAGCGCAACGATGACATCGTTGCGGCGAGCGACGGGAGCGATCGATCCAGCCAAAGTGGATTCGACGATCAGCAATTTGCGCACGGCGAGCGCGAACATGGCGGCGATTACCGCGGAACTCAAGGCGACATCCGGGAAGGTCGACGCAATTCTCGCCAAGGTCGACAGCGGACCCGGCAGCGCGGCAAAGCTGATCAACGATCCCGGCGCGTACAACGACGTGCGCGGATTGCTGCAGCGGATGGATTCGCTGCTGGCAGACATCAAGAAGAATCCGAAGCGTTACATCAACGTCAAGGTCTTCTAGCGGCTGCTGGCTTGGGCCGATGCGCGCGCGGAGGCGGCTGTCCCAGCTGCCAGCGCACTCTGAATCCGATCGTCACGATCGCGAGCAGCATGCATAGCTCGACGTAGACCTTTTCGCCGTCGAAGAAGTCGATAGGCGCGTCCTTGAGCGTCGGGTCGGTGAGGATTCCGTGGACGTAGAAGAGTGCCGCCGTCGCGTAAGCCGTGAAGTGGAGCATCTTCCACTTCTTTCGTCCGAGCTCGCGCCTGAAGTAGGAGGTGAGCACGACGAAAACGAGGGAATAGAGCGAGAGCGCCCCCAGAGCATTGATCCACGCCTGCTTTGGCGCATTCACCGGATACAGAATGTCGAGAAAGGTGAATTTCGCCGTCGACGAGAAGAGGATGACCAGCGGATGAATCGACGCGATCGTCAGCGCGATGTAAGCCGTCCAGTTGTGGAGCTTGAACGTGTTGATGCGCCGGTGCGGCCAGCTGCGGACGGGGTTGTACTCCACCGACATCACGAGGCCAATCAGGATGTTGAGCGTGAGCAGCGTCATCGCTGTCAGGCCGAAATAGCTCGATAGGTCTATCGCCGACACGGCTTGCGAAGGGTGTAAAAAGAACGCCGGCGGGACGAATCCCGCCGGCATTCTCCTTTGATGACCTCAGCCGCGGCTGAATCCAGCCAGCCGCGCCGCTACTTTAGAACGCGTACTTGAGCTGGAGCTGAAGGGCGTAGTTCGATTGCGGGTTCTTGGTATTGAACTGCTGGAACGGCGAGAAGATGAACACCGACTGCGCACCGTTCGCCCACTTGAGCGGCTGACCAGGCGCGGCGACGGCACTACGGCGCGAGAGCAGGCTCGGGCTGTTGCTGCTGCCCAGGTCCTGCGCGCCCCAGTCCTTGTTCAACAGGTTGAGGAAATTGAAGATGTCGAGCTGGAGGATGAAGTTTTGTCCCCTCAGTGTCGGCAACGATTGGCGCACCGACGCGTTCATGAACTTCGTCCACGGCGTGCGGCAGGAGTTGCGCAGCATGATCTTGCCCCGCTGCGAATTGAGGCAGTCGTGGGCGGAAATGAAAGCCTCGAGCGAATCCGCCTGCGCGGCCGGAGTGAGGCTGCCGTTCTGCTGGAACAGGATCTCGGACGCGACGTGCGCATCCGTGGGAACGTAGACCAGATCGTTCGCCGTCGAGCCGTCGCCGTTTATGTCGCTTCCGTAAACGTATTCGAAGGGGACGCCCGATTCGCCGACGAAGCTGAAGGACACGTCGGTCTTGCTAGCGAAAGTGTACGTACCGCCCACGATGACACGATGCGGCACATCGAACTTGGAAGGAGAGAGATTCTGCGCGTCCTGCCGGCCCGAGTAGGACCGACCGAAAGACCAATTCGAGAACGCGACCGACGAGGTGAGGTCCCAGACGCTGTATGAATGGCCGTAGGTGTAGGCGACCGATCCCTCGAATGAGTTCGAGAAGCGCTTCTGGAGCTCGCCGGTATAGCTGTACGAGTAGTCGTGGGTCTTGGTATTCGTCAGGTTGATCACGTCGCCGAGTGTCCGTGCCGGTGTGCTCCCCGGAACCGGCTTCCGGGACGGGACAGGGTTACCCGCAGCTGATGGAATGTCGCCGTACAGCGAGCGGCCATTGCGGTCGGTGCCGATCGGATCGTCGAGCAGACCAATGTTCTGATAGTAGAAGTTGGCAACGGAGCGGGTGTACATCGCCTCGAACGTTCCAATCACGTTCCAGGGGAGAACGCGATCATAGCCAAGCGAGCTCCGCCACACTGACGGGAATTTGAGATTGGGGTCGACGGTATTGGCCGTGATATTCGGAACGAGCAGCGTGTTGCCGCAGCTCTGGGCCGGCAAGGTCCCGGCGTTGGGCATGGGTGGAGCGTTCCCGAAGTTGTTGCAGACAAGGTTTCCATAGCCATTGACGCCCGAATTGCCGAACAGATTGCTCAACCAGACGTAGGCGGGTCTACCGACAAACACGCCGCTTCCTCCACGAACCTGGTTTCGCTGGTCGCCTGTAACATCCCAGTTGAAGCCGAAGCGCGGCGACCACTGCTTCACATTCCGGGGCACGTTGGTCGTGTTGATTCCAAGGGTGGACAGAACGTCCGGATTAAGGCCCGGACTCGACGTGAGGCCAGGCAGATCGAGGCGGAGGCCAAACGTCGTGCTAAGCCTGCTCGTTGTCTGCCACTCGTCCTCGGCGTAGAAGCCGAGCGTGCGGGCTTTGAAGCGCGCCGCGCCGTCGGTACCATCGGGGAGCTTTATCCC
>DASWBC010000216.1:0-3157 GCA_036390815.1 Gemmatimonadaceae bacterium | reverse complement strand
GGCGCCTTCGCCGGCGTCAAGCTCTTCGGCCTGCTGGGCGTCCTGCTCGGACCCCTGGCGATAGCTTACCTGTTCGAGCTGCTTCATTTCTATCGCCAGGAATACGGCGTAGATGCCGCCGGCGCCACCTGACCCACAATCTCATACGCGTTCGTCGTTACGTGACGCGCTGGATGGACAACTAGCGCCAGATGGACACCTAATCGTCCGAGTCGCGATCGAGCGGCTGCTGGTTGGACGCGCCCTGAATTTCGGTGTGACGAATTTGACCACCGAGATTCGCCGTCCAACCCATGAGCGTGCTCAGCGCGAGGGTGCCGACAAGGCCCGCGAGCGCAATCCACCTCGGCGGCTTTGCGCCGTTGCGGTCATCGGCAACGCGGCTAGACAACTGCAAATATGACTACCGGCCGGGGGCTGTGGCCGGTAGTCGTACTTTGCAGTTGACGGACCCTTACCTCACTCTGATCTCAGCGCACCTCGATCGGCGCCGTCCAGCGGAATGAGCCCCACTCCAGTGTGAGCGTCCCGTGCCGCGCGTCGTTCGCGGCGACTGATATCGTGAATTGGTCGACCGGCGTCGAAAGAGCAGCCGACTGCATGCGTGCTGTTCCCACGTCGCGCGAGCGGTCATACTGCGTGCCCCATTGCCCGGCCTGTCCGTTCACGATCAGATCCACTCCATTTTGGTGGGGAACCGTCCACAACGTGTAGGTTCCCGCGGAGAGCTGGATCCCCGCGAGTCTCACAGGCGCCGACGCAGTGAATTGTGTCGCGGCATTCGCGCCGGTCCTCCACACCCGCTCATATGGAATGACGTTGCCGAGCAGAACGCGCCCTCGCGCGAGTGGCCGGCTGTAGTCGATCGTAATCGATACGTTGCCGATGCTCGACCGCACGGTGTCTCGCGGGCTGAGCTGTGTGACGCCGCCCTTCGCTGCCTCGAGCGAGTCCCACTTGTCGGCGATGGGCTTTATGTCGGGCTGCGAATCCAGGCGCGCGACGTCAACCAGATACGTGGTTCGGGCACCCGAGTAGCTCAACATGCGGCCAGTGGAATCGAACGTGGCCTGGCCTGTCCCGGCGAGCCAGTCGTGCTGGATTTCCGCCCGGTTATCCGATAAAAGGCGTACGACTCCGTGGTGCAGGGGAAACCGATCGAATTCGCGGTCGATGTAGAACTGGCGTAGCTGCACTGTGTCGCCCGCCACTCGTTTCAGCGCTGCGGCACGAGCGAAGGCCGCGTCGAAGTAGAGCTCGTAGAGACTGTACATCTGTGGCACGTGGGCCATAGCAATACCGCCGTTCGTAGCAAAGTTGTATCGCAACGTGCCCGCGGCGTCGGTCTTGACGAGGTGAACGGAGTCGGGAGTCACATTGGCTGTCACGTGCCGCTTGCGCTGATTTGCCGGTTCCGACGGCGTATTGATGTCCATCACGAGGTGGCGGATGGTGCTTCCGGAGCCGAGCTCGATCTCGGTGTGCCGCCGGCTCACGCGCGGGAAGCGATCCACACCGTCGACGACGACCGTGTTTCCGCGGCGAGTGACGCTCTCCACGGAGATCGTGTCCTGACCGAGGCGCGCGATGAAACCATACCGTTGTTCCGGCTCGGCGGGGCGGCATGCGATGACTGCCATCGCGGCGAAGAGGTGAGGCAGGAATTGAAACAGTCGTCGTTGCAGAATCACGCGGGCTCCTTTGACTCAGATTAGACAGAAAAGCACGACCAGGGTTTCCATCCCGGGAGGAGCTTTAGAACTGCAACTTACGACTACCGGCGGGGGGCTTTGGTCGAGCCGGCTTGGGGCTACGTGCTGGCTGTTCCTCGGTGGGACACTGTTCAAGTGGTTTTGCGATAGTGTTCGCATGCCCCCTGCGCCGGCTCGCGCGCATAGAACGGCCCGCCCGAAGCCCCAGGCGGACCCGCCCACCGCTCCCGGCCGGTAGTCATAAGTTCGTAGTTGGCAATCGATTTTCAGTCCACAGCTGAAGTCGACTATTCAAACCTTCTGCGGGTCTGGGTGATCCAATTGTAGGGCCTTCTGCTGCCCACCACCCTGCACTGGAGCTCCAATGTCGCAACCAACTCGGATCCGTCCCGGACATCTGACCCGGCGATTCTCGGCTGCGTTGTGCCTGCTTCTGTTGGCAAAGTTGTCGCCGGCTGCGGTCGCGCAGAGCCCTGATCAGGGGACGTGGCGGATCTATTATGAGCCGTCACGCGAGCGCGTCCAGCTCACCTTCGAGAATTACGAGAACGGAGTCCGTCGGCACGGATCGACGTCCTTCGGCGTGAGCCCTACAGAATTGCGCGGTCTTCCGCTGTCGCAGCTGTCGTCCTACAGCGGGCCGGCCAGATTTCAGCTGGTGCGGGATGCGGGCACCTTTAACTTCGAGGGACAGTTGCGCGATGGCGTCGGGACCGGCTTCTTCACCTTCTCGCCGGATTCCCGGTTCCCGCAGCAGCTTGCTTCACGCGGTTACGAGCGGCCGAGCGCCGAGCAACAATACTGGCTGGCGATGCACGACGTGGGCTACGCGATGCTCGACGAGCTGCGCGCGCAGAAATACGACCGTCCGTCCGTCGACCAGCTCGTCGTCATGGGGATGCACGGTGCCAACCTCGACTACATGAAGTCCCTCAGTAACGCTGGATATCACGTCGGCAACACGCATCGGCTCGTCACTCTTCGGGACCACGGAGTGTCCCGCGAGTTCATCGGCGGGCTCACCGACGCGGGATACAAGACTCTTTCCCTCGACGATCTCCAGGAGCTGCGTGACCACGGCGTGACCCCCGATTTCATTGCGTCGCTTCGGCGATTCGGTTTCGCTGATTTGACCACCGGTCAGCTGCTCGAGGCGCGCGACCACGGTGTCACGGAATCGTTCGTCGAGGATTTCCGGGATCTGGGCTATACAGATGTCAGTTTGCGCGATTTCGTCAGAATGCGCGATCACGGTGTCACGGCGGGTTTCGCGCGCCAGCAGCGCTCGTCCAGCGGGCGTCTCCTGAGCGTCGAGGATCTCATTCGTCGCCGGGACCGCGGCGATTACTAGCAACTCGCTCGCGCCTACTTCGCGCTCGCGATGCTCAACCCTTTCGCAGCGTAGCGCATCCAATATTTACTACTCTTTCCGGGACACCCGCCCA
>DASWBC010000215.1:0-3503 GCA_036390815.1 Gemmatimonadaceae bacterium | reverse complement strand
AGTCGCCGAGGATTTTGTGCTTCGCGCCAACCACACGTACGCGATGTTCACGGTCGAGAAACTTTTCACCGGGAACGTTCCACCCGCCACCGCCGACACCGTCTACAACCTCGGCTACTGGAACACGACGAACGGTGATCTGGTCATCGGAGCAGTTGATGCGACGCAAACGGGTGACACGCTCAAGATAAGATCGAGCGATCGCGGACTCAGCGTTTACGCTCGACAGTAATCGCGGAATGCCCGCGAGCTCCCTGCTTAACGAGAGAAAAGTCGAGGCGTCAAACATTGAGTCGCGCACGTCTGACCAATTGGGCCTCGCGCGGGAATCCAAAACCGTTTGTCGTCCGATCAGCGCCCTGGGAGCGTAACGGTTTCTCGACTGAAGTCACCTGAGATTCGAATATGCCAAATAAAAAGGAAGACGACGTCCGCAGCGCGTTCGACCGCGCGATCGAAGGTGCCGCGTCGCCCGAAGAACTGGATGCAACTGTTCGCGTTCTCGTGCGCGACCTCAAGAAGGAAGGGCGGCCGCCGGAAAGTGTGATCGTCACGATCAAGAATCTATGCGGGCTGTCACAGATGACGGTTGCGGCCGACACCGGTTCGAGCATCGACTTTTCGGAGAGGAAAAAGATTTCCGACATGGTCGTGAGTACCGTCATCGAGGAATACTACACGGGAACCCGGTTGGCAGGACGACGTCCGTGGAAGGGGTACTCCCTCGAGATTGGGGAAGACCCTGAGATAACTATTATCTAAAAGGAAGGAAGACTACCTGCCCGTGACGCAAAGCCTTCCCGGCACGATGCAGCCAAAGTTCCAGACAAACCCCGTGTAGATAGCCTTGGGCTGGGGCCCCGTTAGCGGCGCGATGATGCCGGCATCGAGTGCAAACCACTCGCGCACCAGATAAGTCGGACCGATGAGCAAAGCGGCGATTCCTTTGGCGCCGACTGGCCCGGTGGTGCGCGGATAGCCAAACAACTCGACGGTTGCTCCGAGCGGCCCGCTCACCGGGAATCCGAACGACGCCGTCCAGATCCCGGCCCTCTTCGGCGTCGACGTTCCGTCTCCGCCTCTCCACGTCTGACCGACGTTCAGATCCATCGCGACCGGCCCCAGCTGATGACTCGAGATCAGCAGCAGCGAAAAATCCGTGGTTCCCGTGCCGGCTGCGCTCTGTGATGCTGTCGGCAGCTTGACCGCCGGCAGAATGGCGAAGTCTCCGAGGATGGGATCATCGTCGACAATGCGGTATTTGACTCCAACCGTGAAATCGCCCGCGGCTAAAAAACCGCCCCGGAGTGCGCGGTCCGATATCACGTTGACGAGAAGATTCAGCTGCGCCCGCGAGGCGAGCCCGATCTTGAGATTCGTGGGAGCCAGGAACGTTCGAGCTCCATCCGGCGCTTTGTCCCATTCGCCCCCTTCCTCCAGCTCCAGAAACCCGCGCGCCACGGTGCCAGCGTGGGTTGCGACCGTCGGCCGCTCCGGTTGAACCGCGTGTGGATCTCGTACCGTCGAATCCCTGGTGGCCTCAGACCGTGCCACCGGATATTTCCCGACTACCTGGGCACCGAGGCCCGGGGGAATCGCGAGAGCGGCCAGCGCGATCGAGCAGGCATTGAGGAAAGAAGTCGGGCGCATGGTCCACTATAGAATAGAATACGTTGGAAGAATACGTCGGAAAGAATACACAACGTGTTGGAACCAATGCGCTGGAACAGAATAAGAAGGTTCGGTGGGCCGACCGGCCAGGCTCGGGCCAGGTCCAACGAACCGAGCCCCTCTGGAATCCGCTGCACTGCGACGGCAACTTTCGAGACTGCACAATCTCCGTTCGTCATGGGTGACACCTTCCTCCCCGGTACTTCAATGAAACATCTCATTAGACGCCGTCTTGCCCTCGCCGCTTTGCTGTCTGCCGCGGTCCTGCAGGGCGCATGCGTGCCGGCGGCTATTAGATCGCGAATCTCTTCCACGCCAGCAGCGCTGGGGAGCAATCCGTTCTTCGTCGAGAGCGCCCTGCCGTATCATGCGCCTCGATTCGACTTGATCCGCAACGAGCACTACCAGCCCGCCCTCGAAGAAGGAATGCGGCAGCAGCTGGCCGAGATCGATGTGATCGCGAAGCAGACCGAGGCGCCGACGTTCGACAACACCATCGTGGCGATGGAGAAATCGGGTGCCCTGCTCACGCGCGTCTCGAAAGCGTTCTTCGGCGTCATCGGAGCCAATACCAATGACACGCTGCAGAAAGTGCAAGACGTCGAGGCGCCCAAGCTCGCGGCCCATAACGATGCGATCTACCTCAACGATCAGCTGTATCGCAGAGTGAAAAGCGTATACGACCAGCGGGAGTCGGGCAGTCTCTCGAGCGAGCAGAGGGTTTTGGTCGAGCGCTATAATCGTGACTTCGTTCGAGCCGGCGCGCAGCTCTCCGAGGCGGAAAAGGTCCGCATGCGCGCAATCAACCAGGAGCTGTCGAAGCTCGGAACCGATTTCTCCAACAAACTTCTCGCGGGGACCAAAGTAGGAGCGCTGGTCGTCGACAACGTTTCGCAGCTCGACGGACTCACCGCCGCCGAGATCAACACCGCGGCCGAGGCGGCGAAGGGGCGCGGACTCGCGGGCAAGTGGGTGCTACCGCTTCGCAACACCACGCAGCAGCCGGCGCAGGCGGAGCTCAAGAACCGCGCTGTTCGCCAGAAGCTGTTCGAGCAATCGACCCTCCGAACGTCGCGCGGCGACAGCAATGACACGAAGGGCACCATTCGCCGCATGGCCGAGCTCCGCGCGGAGCGGGCCCAGCTGCTGGGCTATCCGACCTGGGCGGCGTACGCCTTGGCGACTCAGGGCGCCAAGACTCCGGAGAACGCGATCAAGCTACTTACAGATCTTGCTCCTCCAGCCACTGCGAGAGCGCGCGCGGAAGCAGCCGACATGCAGAAGTTGATCGACGCCCAGGGCGGAGGCTTCAAGTTGCAGCCGTGGGACTGGCAGTACTACTCGGAGCAGGTGAGGAAGGCGAAGTACGATCTCGATGAATCGCAGATCAAGCCCTACTTCGAGCTGAACAACGTGCTTCAGAACGGCGTCTTCTACGCCGCGAACAAGCTCTATGGTCTCACGTTCAAGGAACGGCATGACATTCCGGTCTATCAACCCGACGTTCGAACGTTCGAGGTGTTCGACGCGGATGGTTCACCGCTCGCACTCTTCTACTTCGATTACTTCAAGCGCGACAACAAGAGTGGCGGAGCGTGGATGGATCAATTCGTCGACCAGTCGCGGCTCACCGGGTGGAAGCCGGTGGTGTTCAACGTCGCCAACTTCACCAAGCCCGCATCTGGCCAGCCGGCGCTGCTCACGTTTGACGACGTGACGACGATGTTCCACGAGTTCGGGCATGCCCTGCACGGGATGTTCTCGCGAGTTCAGTACCCGACGCTCTCGGGGCCGAACGTGCCTCGCGATTTCGTGGAGTTCCCGTCGCAGTT
>DASWBC010000214.1:0-4127 GCA_036390815.1 Gemmatimonadaceae bacterium | reverse complement strand
CTCGCTTCGGCCAGGTCGGTGAGCAGGTGGTCGGTCTCGCCTTCCTCGTCGAGGGTTCGCTGAAGCAGGTCCGCTTGCGATGCGTAGCCTAGCTGCCTCGCGTAGGTTCGAACGGTTCCGTAACCGGCCATCTCGTAGTGCTCGACGTGCTGCGCCGCGGAAATCAGCCCCGCGTCTAAAACGTCCTCGTCAGGCTGCTCCTCGATCAGCTCGCTCGCTTCCTTGATCAAGCCCTCCATTCCAACGCATTTCTTCCCGCGCGGAGTCGCGCCCAGCTCCTTGCAAATCTGCTCGAGACGCTTCGCATGCTCCACGGTTTGCTGGAGGTGCGTCTTGAAGGCGGCTTTCAGCTCCGGATGCTTCGTCGCCTTTACCATCTTGGGAAGAGCCTTCACGATCTGCCTCTCGGCGCTGTAAAGGTCCTTGAGCTCCGCGATGTAAAGGTCCTTGAGAGTATCTAGCTGCATTTATCCGTCTCCGTACGAAGTTTGGCTGGTCTGATCCCCGATTACGGGTCTTTTCAGAAAAAAGCAATAGCGGTGCCGCACGCAGAGCCTCCCTGACGCGAAGCGGGACCTGATTTGCACTCGGAATCACTCGTGAATTGGCGGATCGGGCCCCTTGCAACTCTGTTATATTGGGGTCATGAAGATCGAGTTCACACCCCGTGCGTCCGAGGGCGTCGAGCGACACATTCAGGTGTCGGTGCCTCCGGAGGCGGTGAAGGACGCAGAAGACAAGGCTGCGAAGCGGTACGCCTCGACTGTCCGGCTTCCCGGTTTCAGACCCGGCAAGGCCCCTGCAACCGTAGTTCGCAAGAAGTTTGGCGACGCGATCAGGCAGGAAGCGCTGGAATCGATCGTTCGCGAAGCCTACGAGGAGTTCGTCCAGAAGGAGAGCATCAAGGTCGCGGCACAGCCCCACGTCCACGATCTCAAGTTCGAGGAGGGAAAGCCGCTCACCTTCGAGCTACACCTCGAAGTCAGGCCGACGATCGAGCTCGCACGGACAAATGGCTTCCGGATTCAGCGTCCCACGGCGACGGTCACCGATGAGCAACTCGCCGAGCAGCTGGAGCAGATCCGGGATGAAAAGGCGACCTGGACACCAGTCGTCGAAAAACCCCGGCCGGGCGACATGGTGAACGTGCAGATAGCGACGGGCGCGGAAGGGGGAGAGGGGAAGAGCTATCCGCTCGTCCTTGGCGCCGGCCAGGCAATTCCCGGAATCGAGGAACTGGTCATGGAGGCCGCGCCCGGCGAAACCGTGGAGCGGCCGGTCAAATGGCCCGACGATTTTCCGGACGAAGCGCAGCGTGGACAGACGAAAACCGTCCGCATCACGGTGAATGAAGTCAAGCGGAAGTCGGCGCCTCCGATCGACGATGCGCTCGCGCGCGAGGTCGGTGATTTCGAGTCGCTCGACGCTCTCAAGAAGGCGGTGCGGAGCGACATGGAGCGGCACGCGGAGCACGAGGTGGAGGCCGGCGTGAGGCAGCAGCTGATCGACCAGATCATTGCCGCCAACGCGTTCGACGTGCCCAAGAGCTGGGTACAGCAGTTCGTGCAGAATTATGCTGAAGCCTACAAGGTCCCGTCGGACCAGCGCGAGCACTTCTCCGGAGAATTCCGCGCGATGGCCGAACGGCAGATCAGGCGCGACCTCGTGATCGAGACCATTGCGGAAAAGGAGGGATTGGCGGCGACTGAAAAAGATCTGGACGACCGCATTGCGGAGCAGGCTGAAAAGAGGGGAGCGAATCCCGGCCAGATCTACGCTCAGCTGGAAAAGAGCGGCCGGCTCAAGGAGATGGAGCGCAGCATCACCGAAGACAAGGTTTTCAAGTGGCTGTTGGACAGAAACGATGTATCGACTAATGCCTAAACGGGAAGACGAAGAGCCAATGCCGACGATCTACACGCCGTACGTCATCGAACGCTCGAGCCGCGGCGAGCGCACCTACGATGTTTTCTCCCGGCTTCTGATGGACCGGATCATTTTTCTTGGCACGCCGATCAACGACGACGTCGCCAACATTGTGATCGCGCAGCTCCTCTTCCTCGAGTCGGATAATCCCGAGCGGGACATCCACATCTACATCAACTCGCCGGGCGGCAGTGTTTCCGCCGGCCTCGCGATCTACGACACGATGCAGTTCCTCAAGTCGCCGGTGAACACCAACTGCATGGGGCTCGCGGCGAGCATGGGCGCATTCCTGCTGGCGGCGGGGCGCAAGGGAAAGAGATCCGCCCTTCCCCACGCCCGCATCATGATCCACCAGCCGTCACAGGGCGGCGGTGGCGGCACCGCTTCCGACATCGAGATCCAGGCGAGGGAGATTCTCCACCTGAGGTCGCAGATGAACACGCTGATGGCCAAGCACACGGGCCAACCGGTCGAGCGAATCGAGCGCGACACTGACAGGGACCGCTTCATGTCGGCCGAGGAAGCAAAGGAGTACGGTTTGATCGACAACGTGATTTCGTACCGCGGCGAGATAGAGGAGGCCCTCAAACAGGGTGAAGCGCTCAAACAAGCCTGATTTGGGGTCTTCTGTTACTTGTGAAAATCTTCACGAGTCATGCCCCCACAGCCTTTGCTTGACCGTCCTCGCGCCCGCTGTTAGGTATCTTTAGTCAGGCCTCGATGTCCGGATTCGCTGGGCAAGCATTTCCTCGTTCCCCGTTGATCTATGTCCCAAGAGAAACATCTTCGCTGCTCGTTCTGCGGAAAGTCGAAGGACTCTGTCCGGAAGTTCATTTCCGGACCGTCAGTGTACATCTGCAACGAGTGCATTGCTCTCTGCAATGAGATTCTGGCGGAGGACGAGGAGCGCGAGGTAGCTGAGGCGATAACCCAGGTCCCTTCGCCCCAGGAGATCAAGGATGTCCTCGACCAGTACGTGATCGGTCAGGAACAGGCGAAGAAGGCACTGGCTGTCTCCGTTTACAATCACTACAAGCGGATTAACTCGACCACGCTCAAGGACGACGACGTCGAGCTCGATAAATCCAACATTCTGCTGATCGGACCCACCGGCGTCGGTAAGACGCTGCTGGCACGCACGTTAGCCCGCATTCTGGACGTTCCTTTCACGATCGCGGACGCGACGACCCTGACAGAAGCGGGATATGTCGGTGAGGACGTGGAGAACATCCTCGTTCGACTGCTCCAGGCGGGGGACTTCAATGTCGCCGAATGCGAGCGCGGCATCGTCTACATCGACGAGATCGACAAGATCGCGCGCAAGTCGGAAAACCCGAGCATCACCCGCGACGTGTCGGGCGAAGGCGTCCAGCAGGCGCTGCTCAAGATCATCGAAGGAACGGTCGCTTCCGTTCCGCCTCAGGGCGGCCGCAAGCACCCGCAGCAGGAATACATTCAACTGAATACGAAGGATATCCTCTTCATCTGCGGAGGAGCCTTCGACGGCCTCGAGAAGATCATCGAGGCTCGCACTGGCCGCCGTCAGATCGGGTTCAACGGCGCCGCCGCGCGGGACAAGAAGCTCGCGCAGACCAAGATGTTCAGCGAAGTCGAGCCGGACGATCTGCTCCGGTATGGCCTGATTCCCGAGCTGGTGGGCCGTCTTCCGGTCACCGTCGCTCTCGAGGGCCTCGACGAAGAGGCGTTGGTGCGGATTCTCAAGGAACCCAAGAACGCGCTAACGAAGCAGTACGCCAAGCTGTTCGGACTCGAGGACGTGAAGATCACGTTTGACGAAGGGGCGCTGGTGGCGATCGCCGGCAAGGCGCTCAAGCGTGGCACGGGTGCGCGCGGGCTCCGGGCCATCCTCGAAGAGGTTCTCATGGAAGTGATGTTCGACCTTCCGAGCCGAGAGGATGTGGTCGAGGTCAAGGTGACCGAGTCGTGCATCACGAATGGCACGCAGCCGCTGCTCGAAATCTCCCCGATCAGGCGCAAGAAGGAAGCGTAAGGAACTGCAACTTACGACTACCGGCTCGGGGCTTCGGGCGGGCCGGCCCGGGGCTACGTGCTGGCTGTTCCTCGGCGCGCAAAACCATCGGGGGAACACGTAACGTATCGACTGCTTTGCGCGACGTGAATAGCCTTTGATTGTGGCGTACGCCCCCTGTGCTTGATCGCGCCAACCAAACAACCGGCCC
>DASWBC010000213.1:0-5292 GCA_036390815.1 Gemmatimonadaceae bacterium | reverse complement strand
GGCGTATCTGCCGGTGGGAAGCGAGCAGATCGGGTTCGACGGATCAGCATCACCGGTGGAAGTCGAGGCTGCGACGACCTATTTCTATGGCGCGCAGCCCGTGGCCGGAACCCACGCATGGATTCTCAATCACTTTTCCCGCTACATCCTGATCTCGGGTGTGTGGGTGCAGGTGGGAGACTGAGCTCATTTTCTGATTTGCAGAGTCGATCACGTGGGTCACCGCGAGGTATTCGAGCATGAATGAATTCACGGTCTGGCTTCATGACCCAGACTGATTCGGGAGGCGCGCGGGGACTCGTTGACCGGGCCCGCGACGCCGAACGGCGAGGTGACACCGCGAGATCACTCGGGTTGTACGACGACGCGATCGAGGCTCTCGACCGCGAGCAGGACATGGTCCTTCTCGCCGACACTCTTCGGTGGAAGGGCACGCTACACCGCGAGCAGGGAGAAACCGAGGCCGCCTATCGCTGCTACACGCAGAGTCTGATTCACGCCGAGAAGTGCGGCTCGATCAGCTGCAAGGCGCACGGGTTCAATTGCCTCGCTATTGTCGCGCAGCGCCGCGGCAATCTCACCGAGAGCGAGAAGCTTTACACGCAAGCGGCGGAGTTTGCCGGAAAAGCGGGGGATGTCCGCCTGCTCGGTATGATCGAGCAGAACCGCGGCGTCCTCTTCAACATGCGCGGTAACCTGGTTGCCGCCGAAGCTCGCTACTCCAACAGCCTCGGCGCATTCGAAAGCGCGAATGACGAGGAGGCCGTGTCGTGGGTGCTCAACAACATCGGCATGCTCTACACCAAGCTTGGTCATTATTCGCGCGCCATCGAGACGTTCGAAAGGGGATTGACGATCGCCAGGTCGCGTCACGATTCGCTCGTCGAGAGCATTCTCGTCCTCAACCTGGCCCAGGTCTGGGTGGCGGTCGGAAAGCTCGACGACGCTGAGAAAGCATGCGCCTCGTCCCTCGCGGGGGCGCAGTCGCGAGGCGACCACCTCACGATCGCGGAAGCGCTCAAGTGCCGCGCGAGAATCGAGCGGGAAAGGGGGGCGTTCCACGAAAGCATTGCCACGCTCAGGATCGGGATCTTCGAAGCGGAGGGGCTCGAGGACCGGCTACTTCAGGCCGAGATGCTTCGGGAGTTCGGACAAACGTCGAGGGCGCTCGGGAACTCCGCCGATGCGCGCCTGGCGTGGCGGGAGGCGGCAGAGTCGTTCGAGGACGTCGGCGCCCAGCATGAGGCTGCCGAGATCAACTCGTTACTGGCCTCTCTTCCGAGCTAACCCCCTCCTGAGGGTGCTGCGGGACCGCGCGGGTCCCGCCAGTACTTAAGTCCGTCGAAATGGGTGACTTGACTCCCCATTTCCTCGTCTGCTACATAGCCCCCAAAACGCGTTTCGGGGGGCATTCGCTCGGTCAACTCACAATTCCGCGCACGGATCGCTCCATAGTCCGTGCGAAAAGGGAACGGTGTAATCATTACAGTCCGATCGCAGCAGGCGTCGGCGGATCGTTGGGACTCTCACGTAATCGGAGAGAGTGCCGCCATCCGCGAAATCATCGCTCTGGCGACACAAGTAGCAACGAGTCGTAGCATGACCGTTTTGCTTGTTGGAGAAACCGGCACGGGCAAGGAGCTCTTTGCGCGCGGCGTCCACGCCGCAAGCGTTCGCGCGACGGAGCCGTTCGTGGCCATCAATTGCGCGGCCATCCCCGAGACGTTGCTGGAAAGCGAGCTATTCGGCCACGAGCCAGGCGCCTTTACCGATGCGCGGGTCCTCAAGCGTGGGCTGTTCGAAGTCGCGGGTTCCGGCACCGTCTTTCTCGACGAGGTAGCCGAGCTCCCGCTAAAGCTCCAGGCGAAGCTGTTGCGCGTGGTTGAGGACCGGCGCTTTCGCCGCCTTGGAGGCTCGGAAGAGCGTGCATTGTCGGCCCGCATCATAGCGGGAACCAACTCGTCGCTCGAGTCGGCTGTTACCGACAATCGGTTTCGCGCCGACCTCTTCTACCGGCTGAACGTCGCTCGACTCGAGCTTCCGGCTCTGCGCGAGCGGGACGGAGACATTCGGATTCTTGCCCACTACTTTGTCAAGCGGCACGCGGAGGCAGAAGGTCGCGGCGCGCTTCGCCTCGCGCAGGATTCCGTCAGCGCGCTCGAGAGACACCGCTGGCCGGGCAATATTCGAGAGTTGAAGAACGTCATCGAGCGCGCGGTCGTTGTCTGCACGGGAGACGTGATTCAGCCCCACCACCTTTCGCTGCAGCGACGGTCTTTCATCCCGCTGGTCGAGACTCCGGCTGGCGGCGTGATCCGCATCCCGGTGGAAGGCAAGTCACTCCAGGCGATCGTCGACGAGGCAATCCATACCACGATTGGCCTCACTGGCGGAAATCTGAGCGCTGCCGCCCGCATTCTAGGAATCTCGCGGCCGACGCTGACGAGAAAACTTCGCGACGAGGGCTCCGCGCGTCGCACCATCCTCGCTTCGTCATGAGAGTGCGTTCCACTTCTCGCTCCGACGAGGTGGAATCGCCAGAGATAGGTGCACTAGTAGATGAGGCCAAGCTGGCGGAGCGCGAGGGCCGGTGGAGTGACGCGTCGGCTCGGTACGAAGCGCTGGTACGAAATCCGTTCGCCAGCGATCACACCAGACTCTCCTCTCTCCGCTGGTTGGGAAGAGCGTACCTGGAGCAGGGGAATCGCGGCGCGGCGATTGATGTTCTCGAGGCTGCGGTTGCCGCCGCAACTCAAGCGGGCTCGCAGTCCGCGATTGCACAGGCGCTGAACGTCGTCGCGATAGTCCACCAGACGGGCGGAGATCTCGACCGTGCCGAGTCGATCTACACCGAGGCGAGACTCACGGCGCAATCCATTGGAGACGCCGCTGCACTCGCGATGATAGACCAGAACCTTGGAACCGTGGCCAGCATTCGCGGCGACATGCCGCGCGCTCTCGAGGCGTTCCATCGCAGCCTCGACGGGTACCGCGCGCTCGGAATGCGTGACCAGGCGGCGCAGGTTCTCAATAACATCGGCTTGGCTTACAGCGATCTTGGCGAGCTCGACCGCGCGGAAGCTGCCTACACGGAAGCCGAGCAGGCCTTCGGGGAGGAGCACGACCACCCCAACCAGCTCAACGTCGCACTCAACCAGGTGCAGCTTTGCATCGCGACGGAACGGTACGACGAAGCGATGGATCGTGTCGAGCCTCTGCTGGCGCTGTCGGGAGAAATCGCCCCATCCTGGCGCGGCGAGGTGTTCAGGCACGTCGGAGTGATCGCCCGCGAGCGAGGCGATTACGTCAAGGCGGCCGAGTATCTCGGGCGGGCGAGCGAGTGCGCGGAGGAAGGAGAGGACCTGCTGCTCAAGGCCGATGTGACCGAGCAGCTGGCCGAGCTTTACTGGACGCAGAAGAGGCATCGCGAGATGCTTGCGAACCTCAATCAGTCGCACGCTCTTTACTCGCGGTTGAAGGCACAGCACCGCGTCGCACAGGTGGAACGACGGAACGCGGCGCTGGAGGCGCGATTCCTGGAGATGGCGCACCAATGGGGCGATTCGATCGAAAGCAAAGACCACTACACCCAGGGCCATTGCCAACGCGTGGCTTTCTTTGCGTGTGTACTGGCCGACAGCGCGGGGATGGATTCGCGCTCGCTGTTCTGGTTCCGGCTCGGCGCGCTGCTCCACGACATCGGGAAGATCATCGTGCCCACCGAGGTGCTGAACAAGGCGGGCGGGCTCACCGATGACGAGTGGGCAATCATGAAGCGCCACCCGGAGGCGGGACTGGAGCTTGTATCCGATATCGACTTTCCCGGCGACGTTCGCGCAATCATTCGGAACCACCACGAGCGGTGGGACGGCAACGGATATCCCGATCGTCTCGCCGGCGAGGAGATTCCCTTCGCCGCCCGGATTCTCTGCGTCGCCGACGTTTATGACGCGCTGACTACAGCGCGATCGTATCGAGACAGCTTGTCGCACGCGCGAGCCGCGGACGAAATGCGCGCCCAGCAAGGGCAGTTCGACCCACGTCTGCTCGAAACATTCCTCGACTGGGCGGGCGAAAACGCAACCGTGCAATCGGTCCCGCCTCGCGCCGCAGCCATCTCGATCGGGAGCACGATTCCTCTCGATGACACGCCTTCAATGGGAAGCGTTACATAATGCATGGACGACGCGTTCTCTCGATCACGCTCCCGGTTTTTTTTCTTCTCAGCGCGTGTTCGAGCGACAAGCACGTAGGTGGCACAATCGTGCTTTCTTCGGCCGCCGACGCTGACATTCTCTTTCCGCCGCTCACCCTGACGCTCATGGGGAAGCAGGTCTCAGATCAGGTGTTCGACAACCTGGCCGATATCGGGCCCTCGCTCAACACGGTAGGCGACGCCGGATTTACGCCGAGACTTGCGGATCGCTGGCATTGGGCGGCGGATTCACAGTCGGTTGCCTTTCACTTGAACCCGCGCGCTCGCTGGCACGACGGCGTTCCGGTGAGCGCCGAGGATGTGCGGTACACGTTTCAGCTGGTGAAGGATACTTCGCTGGCTTCTCCGCTCGGCTCGAATCTCGACAACGTCGATTCGGTGTCGGTGCGCGATTCGCTGACCGCGGTGGTGTGGTTTCACCGGCGTACTCCGGACGCGTTCTTCAAAGCCGCGAGTCCGGTGGTGATCCTGCCGGCCCACCTGCTTCGCCAAACGGCGCCGGCCGCCCTCCACGAGAGCGTCTTCGCACGCGCGCCGGTCGGGAGCGGACGGTTCCGGTTCGCGACGTGGGATCGGGGGGCGCGCATCGTCCTCCGCGCAGACAGTGGGAATTATCGAGGCAGACCGATTGCCGATCAGGCGATCTGGCTGGTGGCACCGGACTATCAGACGGCCTCGGTGCGATTTCTTGCTGGGACGGCCGATTTCCTCGACGTTGTAAAGCCGGACGTGATTCCGCTGGCAAGGGCGAAGGGTGCCGACATCATCGTGACGCCGGGAAGTCTCGACTACGGGTACGCTGCGTTCAATCTGCGCAACGCGAAAAACACGGGCCCCCATCCCATTTTTGGGGATCGCGAGACTCGCCGGGCACTGGTGATGGCGGTCGACCGATCGGCGATCGTGCGTAACGTGTTCGACACACTGGGCCTCGTGGCTCACGGGCCCGCTACCCGAATCATGCCGACGAGCGACACGACGATTGGCATTCGCTACGACCCCGAACAAGCGGCGCGCACGCTCGACTCACTCGGCTGGAAGCGCGGTGCCGACGGCCTTCGCTCTCGCGGAAAAAC